>NZ_JAUBPW010000009.1:90503-125732 GCF_036700965.1 Microcoleus sp. Pol8_D6
CTGTGATTGATCGTGCCGCTGTGGCTTCCTTCTACAACAGTGTCGTCGGTTGCTGTCACCGTTACTGTTTGCGGGACATTCCAATTAGCCGGAGTAAAAACTATCGGCGCGATCGCATTTATTTGACTGCCCGCAGCTACATTGACGGTAACGTTAGCTGTCGGTTGAGTGTTGAGGGAGATTTTGTAACTGTCTGTCGCGCCGCCTTCGGCAGCAGTCGTGCTTGCGGGAGTAATTGTGATGCTGGGCGTATTGGGAGTAGCGACATCGTTATCGGTGATGCTGACTGTTACCGGCGCGATCGTCACGGGCAGATATTCCGCCGCACTACCGACGGCAATGCTGTGGTCGATCGTACCTGTGTGCAGCCCTTCGACTAAACTGTCGTCGGTAGCTTTCACCGTGACTGTCTGCGGTAGGTTCCAGTTATCTGAGGTGAAAGTAAATGTGGAAATCGAATCGATTTGAATGCCTGTGTTGAAGTTGACATTAACAGGCACAGTCGGTTTGCTAGTCAGCGCTACCTTGTAACTGCCTGTGGCGCCGCCTTCGGTAGCAGCGGTGCTTGCAGGAGTAATTGTGACTCCGGCGGTATCGTTGTCGGTAATTTGGGGAATAACCGAGGCAGTAGCAATCAGGTTGTATTTCGCGTCTGTACTGGTGACTTGGTGCGTGATCGTACTGGAGTGCGTGCCTTGAGCTACAGTATCATCCACGGCTTGCACATTCACCAGTTGAGGCACGTTCCAGTTGTCGGGAGTAAATTTCAGAGCGATCGGGATCCCGCCTCCAATCCCCACGTCGCTTTGGGCGTCTGGCGAGGCGGTGACAGTAACATCGGCAGCAGGCTGTGTGGTCAGTACCGCCGTATAGCTATCCGTAGCCCCACCTTCGCCGATTTTGGTGGTCCCGCCAGTTTCGGTAATTTTTACGCTCGGTGTGTCGTTGTCGGTAATGTTAGCGGTGAGCGTAGCAGTCACAGTACCATCAACGGTAATTGGAACCGCAGCACCGTCGTAATTGGGGTCTACACTACTGGCTGTGTGAGCGATCGCGCTAGTGTGAGGAGATGCTTCCGCTACTTGATCGTTCACTGCCTTGATCGTAACGGTTTGCGGCACATTCCAGTTGTTGGGGGTAAAGTTGAGGGTGAGAGGGAGACCAGTACCCGCTCCCAAGTCTGTCTGGGTATCAGGGTCAACAGTGACGATTACAAGGTCACTAGGCTGGCTTTGGAGTACGACTGTATATGTATCTGAAGTACCGCCTTCTCCGACATCCGCACCCGCTGTTGAGGTGATTATGATGCCTGCGGTGTCATTATCAGTGAGAATATCCAGATTGGCGGTGTTCTGAACAACACCAATCCTAGCATTGGTAGGATTGGCTAAGGTGAGGGTGAGGTTTTCGGTGGGTTCAACTAAGCTGTCATTATTGATCGGAACTGTGAGGGTAGCAGTGGTTTGATTGGTCGGAAAATTGATAGTTTGGGTAGTGAAAGTAAAATCTATTCCGTTTCCCAAGGTAGCCCCGCCTGTGGCGCTGCCGTTGCTTAATTTTACGTCTACAGTGGAGTTTCCCAGGGCAATGCCGGTGCGGTTGATGGTAATGTTTGCTCCAACTACTGTCCCATCTTCGTTGACTTGATAGTTGGGTTGAGAGAAATTGAAAACCGGAGGAGCGTAGATCAACACTGCCGAGTCCAAGCTCGAATCGCTAGTGTCAGCGATCGCTAATCTCAGCTTACTGCGGACATTTGGGATGACGAATACTTGTGGCGTTGATAGCACTTTTGTAAAACCATCCCAGGTTGTTTTAAAAATCGGTGGATTCGACGTGTTGTCAACGTATAACGCTGGGTTTTGCGGTGGGAAATCGGGGATTGGGGGGTTTGTGTTGGGGTTGCCGGCTTTGCCGTTATTAATATTGTTAACGGAAACAAGTTGCTTTTCAGTTCCCGGAATTGCGGAAATGAATACGTCATTTAGGTAAAAGCCAAATACATCGTTGAATGCTGTATTTACATACTCGTTATACTCCTCAGAAGCAAACACGTATTCCAAACTAAACTGATTTTGCTTGGGTATAAACTCGAATTCGAGAACGGCAGCATCATTAGTAGTGGTCGAACTTGAGTTCGTATCCACAAGAAGCTGATTAAGAGCCGCATCCCCATCATTATCATTAAAATTACCCCCACCCAGGTTTATGCTAGATTCGGGATTTGCGATATCTCCTGTGCTGAAAATAACACCTGCTTCAAGATTTAGGCCGTCGGAAATACCTCCCCCGAAACTGCCTGCGGCCCGAATATCACCCGTGTATTTCACAGTACCAGGAACGACTGAGCCTGAGTCCCCAATAATAAATTGAGCGAGTTGGTCAGCAGTGAGACCACTATTAAGATTTTTAGTTGTCAGAGCCATAATATACCTCTTGCAAAAATTGGTAGATGTTCATTTGTAGCTACAATTATGTAGCGTTCTCTCAGTTGTGGACTTACTCAAAATTATTTAGGAGTAATTACAATAACTGATATTTGACGTTTTTCTACTTAAGTGTTTGCTAAATAGGGGCTAGAAGGAATTGCTATAATTTTATTCGGCTTTCAGCGGCTTACTTGCAAAATTTAAGCATGACAGTACGATCGCCCTAATGGCGGTTGAGAAATTATCTCAGAGTACCCATAACAAAAAAAATCAGGACTTATATTAAATCCCTTCGATCGCAAGATTACTTAAAATTCTTACTGATGACAGGTGGGATTATTTTATCTATTTTTGTAGAAATTAACTCATCCTAATTTAGTTCTCATTGTCACATATGTCAGTAATATTGCTGAGGTTTTTTACAAAAATTAATACATAGAAAAAGTTCGGAGTTTGGTCCGGTAAATGTGTCTTGCCTCACATCTTGCACCATGTCCGAAATAGGCTTTTGCGCTTGTTCCACAACAAATACAGCAGTTTTCAATTGGATGAAATACAAATAGGGACTCAGGCTTTTCCTGAGTCCCTACGCGAAATCTGTATCACGCTCAACTGAAAACTGCTGTAAATTTACTTAAGGAATGGGGATAAGTGCTGACCCCCAAAGGGATTATTGAGAATGATCCAAAAACTCACTTACTCTTTCCGCTTCTCAAATAGGGCTGGCGCACCAATCATGTAATGTTGCCGTCGTGGCTTTACACTATTGGTGCGCCAGTTATAGCGCCCCTCAATCGATTTTAGATTTTAGATTTTAGATTTTAGATTGAAGAAAGCAACCGCACTGATAAATCCGGGGGCTGGCGCTCCGGATTCGGAGCTTTTTTCTCGACCCACGCATCAATCCGGGGGCCCCGGATTAAATTGCTTGATTGTCAATTGCGGACTTTTGGGAGTGCGGCTGCGGTGAAAGTTATTCATCCATTCGCATCAGCTTGCGGTAAAACGTTTTAGAAAAATCGACAGTACGAGTTCGCTGAAAAGTCAGGAGAACCTCAATTAAGCAACTAACAAACTCAGAGCTTTGCATAGTCACTTCGTAGCTGAGTTCAGCATTGCCGTCAAACAACACCCGACAGCGGGTTAAGTCGATTGGCAGCGACGAGATATTCCAACTAGCGACAAACGGCACGCTCTCCCCGCCGTCAATTTTTCTTGCCCCCTCCAAGCTTTTGAGCTTGTAGAGGCCAATAGCGTGCGGTAAAAACTTGCGCCTGGGCTCTTGACAGAAAGGCGCGTAGACTTTCACTTCTTTGTCATCGGCTGGCTTGAGTTGAGGAATAGACATATTTCCACCTCAGACAATTATTACTAACAGATAGTTTAGATCCCCAGAAAAAACTAGCAGATATTCCTGGTCGATCGCAAGCAAAAGTCAACCAAAATACTCGATGCAGTACCCGTTTACCAGGGCCGTACAAGCACCGAACCCGCTGGTTGTCCTCCCGTCCGCTTTCGACAAAAGTCCAGAAACTGATACAGTAGATGCTTATATCTAAAATCAAAAACTATTGGTGGTTGAATCAAGTAACCTATGCAGGAGAGTTCTTGGCCAGAAAACGACGCTCGCAGCGAGCTTAACTTGGACATCTCTGATTTAGCTCAAGAAGAGCTCAAGAGTTTGACCTCGCACTCGAAGCTCAGCAAAGTATTTGCTATACCAGACATTGGCGACAGGGTGTTTGACGCGGAAACAAAAGCAGAGCTCCCGGTTGCGGTGTCTGTGCCGGGAACTCCCTCTTTTCCTCAAAATCTGTACCGGGGACGCCGCGGAAAAGCCGCCGCAGTGCTGGCTGCGATTTGGGCCGGCACGATCGCCCTGCACTTGATTTCTTGGGGTGCGTGGGTAGTGTGGGGGTTGACGGGACTGCTGTGGATGCAAGCATTTCGAGTTTTGTTTGCTTCGCCCAAGCCCGCACTGCCGCCTCTGGCCGATGAAAGTCGAGAGGATTGGCCTTATGTGTCGCTGCTGGTGGCCGCGAAAAATGAGGAAGCGGTGATTGCCCGATTCGTAGAATCCATCTGCAATGTAGATTATCCGATCGACCGCTACGAAGTTTGGGCGATCGACGATCACAGCAGCGACGCCACGCCACTAGTATTGGAACAGCTAACCAAAAAGTACCCCCAGCTCAAAGTATTTCGCAGAGGAGCAAATGCCAGCGGCGGGAAGTCGGGAGCACTGAATCAAGTGTTGCCGCTGACTCGCGGGGAATTTGTGGGAATATTTGACGCCGACGCGACGGTAACGCCAGACTTGCTGCGCCGGGTGCTGCCAGTGTTCAATGGAGAAAAGGTAGGGGCTGTGCAAGTCAGAAAAGCTATCGCCAATGCTTCGGTAAATTTTTGGACTCGTGGCCAAGAAGCTGAAATGGCTCTCGACAGTTTTTTCCAACAGCAGCGGATTGCGATCGGCGGCATTGGAGAATTGCGCGGTAACGGCCAATTCATGCGTCGCACCGCCTTGGAAAGCTGCGGAGGCTGGAACGAGGAGACGATTACCGATGACCTGGATTTGACTCTGAGGCTGCACCTAGACCGATGGGACATTGAATTTCTCGCTTTCCCAGCCGTGTCAGAAGAAGGAGTCACTAACGCTCGCGCTCTGTGGCACCAGCGCAATCGCTGGGCAGAAGGTGGCTATCAGCGTTATCTTGACTACTGGCGACTAATTTTGCGGAACCGCATGGGAACTGGGAAAACTTGGGATTTATTTGGATTTTGGGTATCTCAATATTTCTTACCCACAGTAGCGCTACCCGACTTTGTGATGTCAATTGCGCTGCGCCGGATGCCGATCGCCAGTCCCATAACTTTTATGACCCTTACCTTGTCGGTGGTGGGAATGTTCGTCGGTTTGCGCCGCACTCGCAAAGAGACCAAATTTGACGTAAGGCGAGTTTTTGTCACCTTGCTGCAAACGCTGCGGGGTACTGTGTATATGTTCCATTGGCTGCTGGTAGGGACTGTGACGGCTCGGATTGCGGTACGGCCTAAGCGACTCAAATGGGTCAAAACCGTCCATCAAGGTGCTGCTAATAGCATCAAGTAAACAATTCGCAGAAATATCTAGGCACAGTATCGCCGAACGTCCGAAGATTTTGCGAGGCAAAAAAACACCAACGCTCGCCAAATACCTCCCCGCCATATCCTAAGAGTAAAATTTGGCAATTCCGAGAAAAAAACACTTTGAAACAGCTTAGGTAATAGGTAATCGGCGAGCGGTAATAGCGAATAAGTAATCGGCAATACAAAAGTCTCAAATTAAAAGATAAAAGCGAGAATTTTTAACTTTTAACTTGACAAAAAACCAATTACTATCTATTAATTATGAATTGCCAATTAGGACGAATTGCTGGGAGCATCTCATATTTGTAAAAATACTTCTTCTGGCTCCTTCCTTCTTCCTCTTTCCTTCTTCCTCCTGCCTCCTGCCTCCTGCCTCAAAACTCCAATTTCTAGCTTGGCTGCAAAGGTGAGATGCTCCCGAATTGCTTGTTGCCAACTACCCGTCACCCGTAATTGATAATGGATTTGTTAGAGTACCAAGCTAAATCTTTATTTCGCCAGATGGCAATTCCGATTTTGCCGTCGCAGCGGATTGACAATCCCGCCGACCTCAAAGGATTGAAAATTCCTTACCCAGTTGTACTCAAATCGCAAGTGCGGGCTGGGGGACGGGGCAGGGCGGGCGGTATCAAGTTTGTGGAAAATACGATCGATGCAGTAGCGGCCGCCCAAACAATTTTTAATTTGCCGATCGAGGATGAATATCCCCAAGTTCTACTGGCAGAAGCAAAGTACAACGCTGACCAAGAATTATACTTAGCGGTACTCCTAGACCCCGTAGCCCGCCGCCCGGTGCTTCTGGGTTCGAGACAAGGAGGTATGGATGTCGAAGGGTCGATCGAGCAAATGCAGCAAGTTGCCGTAGATCAAGAATTTTCCCCATTCTACGCGAGGCGTCTCACGCTGAAAATGGGATTGCAGGGAGACTTGATTCAATCGGTGAGCACCATTGTCGAAAAAATGTACCGGCTGTTTGTCGAAAAAGATTTAGACCTAGTAGAAATCAATCCTCTCGGCATTAGTCCAAGGGGAGAGGTAATGGCTTTAGACGGTAAAGTCACCGCCAACGACGATGCCTTGGGACGACATCCAGATTTGGCAGCACTCTCGGAGAAGAAGCTCTTGGGTGGGTTGGCACGGGAAAGAAGAAGTCCCCATGCTGCGGGCGATCGCTCCCATCCCCAGTCCAAGGTTCAGCAGTCGCCGGAGTTTGACCCCAAATCTAAATCCCCAATCTCGAATTCCGAATCCCTGCAATTAATCGAACTAGACGGGAATATCGCGATTTTGTGCAACGGAGTGGGCCTGACAATGGCAACTCTAGATGCTGTAACCCACCAAGGAGGAAAACCCGCTAATTTTGTGAATATTGGTTCCCTAGACCGCTACTATGCAGCAAATGCCCTGCGCGATCGCGTGGAGTTGGGTCTGGAGTTAGTCGCTCAGGATAAAAGCGTTAAGGTGATACTTGTAAATATTTTGGGCAGCGCCTCCAAGACCGAGGAAATAATCGCTGCAGTAGCCGTCTATTTGGAACGGAAAGCTCGCGCTAACCGCCACATCCAAATTGTGCTGCGGCTGGTAGAGATCGATGCTGATGCTGTTAAAAAGCGTTTGGGACAGTTGCCGGTGCAGTTAGCTAGCACTTTGGATGAGGCCGCGGCCGCTTCTGTATCCTCCGCCAAGTAGCGGCAGTCGATCGGCAAAAAACGAGATTTCTGTAAAGATGAAGGCCTTCTGCTTTTAACAGATCGAGTGTCAAGTGGGAAAAAATGAATTTAACTCCTGAAAGCAAAGTCCTAGTACAGGGCATTACAGAATCTCCGGCGTCCACCCGCGCCGCCCTGATGATGAAAGCATACGGCACGAATGTAGTCGCCGGTGTTAGTCCCGGTCGGGGGGGGCTGGAAGTGGAGGGAATTCCGATTTTTGATTTGGTAGAACAAGCAGTGGCGGCAGTGGGTCACGTTGACACTGCGGTAATTTTGGTAGACGCTTACTCGGTGCTGGATGCTGCTTTAGAAGCGATCGCCGGAGGAATTCGGCAAATTGCGATCGTTACTGGGGGAGTGCCTCCTCTGGATATGGTGCACTTAGTCAGAAAAGCAGAAGCCACCGAAACTTTGGTAATCGGGCCCAACAGTCCGGGGATTATTGTACCCGACAAACTGCTGCTGGGAACTCACCCCAAGGAATTTTACACTCCCGGCCCGGTGGGAGTGATCAGCCGCAGCAGCACTTTGACTTACGAAGTTGCCCTAGAACTAACTGAGGCTGGGTTGGGACAGTCGATGGCGGTTTGTATTGGCTGCGATGCGATTGTGGGTTCTTCTTTTATGCAGTGGCTGCAAATTTTGGACGAAGACGACACTACCGAAGCGATGGTTTTGGTGGGGGAAGTTGGCGGCTGGAGTGAACAAGCTGCTGCTTCTTACATCGCTTCGGCGATCGACAAACCCGTGGTTGCTTATCTGGCCGGCCGCTACGCTCCCAAGGGGCCGTCTTTGGGCCACGCCGGCATCCTGATCAGTTCTCGGGCTGCTGCCCAGAAAGCCTTTGGAGTTACGACCCCAAACAAAATGGCTGCCTTTGAAGAGGCGGACATACCTGTGGCGGCTCGACCTTCAGAGATTCCTAAGTTGCTCAAAAAATTGCTCAAGAAAAATTGATTGCTTTGGGAGTTTTCACAAAAGTCCTAACCCTTTTGGGGGTTGGGATAGGGGTAGGGCGGGGGCGGGTTTGGTCTCAAAAGAGTCGGCAGAATGCCACAACAGCCGCTTCAACCCGCCTTTAGGACACATTTATGATTTTTTTACCAAAGCCCTCTGACCGGTGTCACAGGCTGCGGTGCGGGTGCTGGCAAGGGGGCGGGGCGGCGCGGCGCTGGAGGCGGAGTTGTTGGCTGCACGCTGCGGCGAGGCTCGATCGGGCTTTCGGGGCTAGTTGTTTCACTTGTGCGAGTTGTCGATCGCGTCACATCTTGAAGCAGGCTTCGCAGAGTTCCGGCTATACTCTGAACTTTCCCAACAGCGGTGCGAAGGCTGGCAACATCTACGTAAACCTCCTTGAGAGGGTACTTTTTCAGGATTTCTAACAGCGATACCTTACCGTCATCCCCGGATGCCAGGATCACCGCTGCCCGCAAAGCTTTCCCGCTTTCTGTGCGGCGTTGAGTCCGAATCGCTTGACCGATGTCGTCAGTGATTTTTTCTCCTGGGGTGCTGTAAACTACCCTGGCCAGATTAGCAGGCTTCAAACCAATTTCTAAACCCATGAACCCCCGCAGCATTTGCGCGTCCATTTTGGAGACCCGGATAATTTGTTGGAGGGTTGGCGTCGTCGTGCCGTTTTTAGCAAAGTCTTCTAAGTCGCTGATATTGACGGCTTGTCTGATCGGACCAAATGTGAGAACAACTTTTTCGGCCCCTAATGCTCTAGTGCTGCTAGATAATATGCTCCCGCTTGCTCCTAAAAATAGGGCAATGCCGATCGATACAAATTTTGTTAATTTCATATTCACCGCTACATTAAAATTATTTTTTCTAGATTTGTACATTTTTGTACATTATAGATGCAGCAGTTATATTCTACAAGGTCGCCAGTGTAATTTGTGCCCGCGTCACACCGACAATCTCGACCGAGACTTTTTCTCGATCTTGACTTTAAAAATAAGTAACCACATCTGCCAAAACCTGTTCGCTTCTATTCCTTCTGCCTTCTACCTTCTACATCTCCAGCATTCTACATCAGAGTGTCTTCCGCCTTCAACATAAGTGCCTTATAAAAATTATAGGAACTGCCCTCACGGAAGGAGGTTCTTAATTGCACAAACATAAGAGCTCGATTACTTCTTCTTTCTCTCTTAGGCAACTAAATCCCTCTTCCTTCTTTTCTTTCCTCCTTCTTCTTTCTTCCCTCCTTCTTCCTAACATCCGTTACATCCGTTACATCCGTCGAGCGAATCCGTTGCCGAACTTCCCTCTTCCCTCTTCCTTCTTCCTTCTTCCTTCTTCCTTCTTGTATATGTTGAAAACCAAGCGCAAATCCAAGAAATCCAAAAACAAGCACAGCGAAAAAACAACAGCGCTAAGCAAAAAAGAAGTATCTGCACAAAAACGCAAAATTTCAGAAAAGCGCAATGAATTGGTGCAGGCGATCGCCATAAGCTGCTTAGTCAGCGTTGCTCTCAGCATCCCCCTGTTGTTCGTAGCAGGCCCTAAGATTGCTATTGCAGGAGGCGTAGCCGCAGCCATCTTGCTGCTTTCCTACAAATACCCCCGTCAAGCTTTGTGGACTTTTCTAATTTACCTGCCTTTCAGTGGTACAATTACCTACGCAATTGGCGGCGGGAATGCTGCATTTCAAGTAGCCAAAGATGCTTTTTACATACCAGCTCTCATCGCCCTAATTCAAAGCTGCAAAAAGAAACAGTTGCCCCTGTTCATTCCCAAACAAATGCTTTCTACCTTCAGCATCCTTTTGATGATGGCAATGCTGACTTTAATTTTTGTCAACGGGGAGATGCAGCTCAACCCTAGGGCGGGCGACAAACCAATTCTGCAAGGAATTCTCGGCTTAAAAGTATTGATAGGTTACATACCGCTGATTGCTTGTACCTATTATCTGCTCCGCACTAAGAAGGATTTGGTATTTTTTAGTCGAATGCACATCGTTTTGGCGATCGTTTGCTGCCTTCTCGGTTTGATTCAGTACCTGTTGCTGCAAAGTGGAAAGTGTGCGGGAACCAGAGGCATGACCGGAGCAGAATTATATAAAGCAACGCTGGAAGCTAGATGTTTTGTCGGCGGTTCTTTGGTGTTCAGTCCAGAAGTCAAGTTTGTCCGCTTGCCGGGAACTTTTGTCGCGCCTTGGCAGTGGGCGTGGTTTTTAATTTCTAATGCTTTTTTAACCTTTGCCTCTGCCTTTTGCGATCCTTCATTCTGGTGGCGAGTTATCGGTTTATTTGGCATGGCATTAGTATTTGCCAATGCAGTTATTTCCGGTCAAAGAGCTGCTTTAATTATGGTTCCCGTTGCTACAGCAATTTTGCTAGTTCTCACCGGTCAATTAGTTAATTTCAAACGATTTATTCCCATCGGTGCAGGACTGGCGATTCTGCTGTTTGTCGGTGCAGCTATTAACCCGGGAATTATCGAGCAACGGTGGGATAGTTTTGTTAGTCGCTGGAATGCTGCACCGCCCCAGCAGTTTCTCTTTAATCAGTTCGAGCAGAGCAACAATTTTATCATTGACAAACCTCTTGGTAAAGGTGTGGGACGAGCCACTAATTCAACGCGAATATTTGGTGCCACGCAGTTAATTGAAACTTTCCAACCTAAGTTGATATACGAACTCGGTTATCCGGGAATGATTAGTTTTCAGGTGATGCTTTTACACTTAGCTTTTCTAACTTTTAGAGCTTACAGATCAGTCAAGGACAAAAGTTTGCGGAGTTACGGAGCTAGTTTTTGGGTGTTTGTTGCATTTATTACGATCAATACTCAATACTATCCGCTGGATGTAGATCCCGTGTCCGTGTATTATTGGGTTTTAGCTGGGGCGATTTTAAAGTTGCCCAAAATTGATAAACAGGTGCAAGATGAAAAACACCAGGAAGTTGAGTCAAATGAATTGCAACTTAACCAGCCATTAAAGGAAAAAAAAATTATTGCATCTTCTCCAATTTGAGAATAATTTTGAGTCTTGAGTTTGGTGGATTCTTTCTTGTTTAGTAACCTGCTTTCTCTCCAAGGCGGTGCAAAGATAGCCCGCCATTCTGGGTTTATCTGTGCTAAATCATACCCCTACAGCATATTTTGGCTCTTAACTTTACTGCGGTTGCCAAACCGGATGGCTAGCATTCAAATCCTGGTCTTTTGTCAATTTATTTAATGCCGAGCCGTCCCGATTAATTACATACAAGTTGCTTTTGTCTCCTTGGATTTCGTTAAATATAAAAGCAATTTGCTGGCTGTCAGAAGACCAAGCTAATTCTGAAATTTGCGACGGTTTTAGCCTGGTAGCTAGTTGATTTAGCTGGTTCCCGTCAGCATTGATTGTGTAGAGTTTTTGATTGTTGAACTCTCCGGCGACAAAAGCAATAAATTTGCCATCCGGCGACCACGAAATTTCGTTGTAGTTTCTGGGTTTTTGGGTGAGATTCTTGGCTGTCCCCCGGTTAATGTCGAGCAGGTAGATATCTTGCTGTTCGCCTGATGAATCGCCAGGTTTATTGTAATAGTAAGCAATGCGGCTGCTGTCGGGCGACCAAAATAGTTTGACGTTGTAAACCTCATTTTGCGGGTTGTTTGTCAAATTTTTGAGGTTGGTTCCATCGGCATTAATTGTGTAAATTTGCTGTTTGGGATAAGCGCCGAACAGGAAAGCAATTTTTGTGCGATCGGGCGACCAAACAAGTTCACTTCCGCCGGATACATATTCGCCGGGGCTTTTAGTTAGTTTGGTCATTCCCGAACCGTCGGCATTCATTTTGTAGATATTTTGATCCTTGACAAATGCTACCTGCTGGCCGTCCGGCGATAGGTAAAATTCTGAGGAAATTTCTGTTTTAGGCGGATATCCTCCTACTTCCAAATTCCTAACTAATTTAGTTCCTTGGATGCCAGAAGTGTTGCTTGTATAAAGTGATTGGCTGCCGGGAGCATCAGAGGTAAAACCGTCGCATGAACGGGCAAAAACAAGTTTCTGGCTGTTGGAAAACCAAGCTATTTCAAAACTAGCTGCTTTGCAACCAGCCTCAGCAAACTGTTTAGTTAGTCGAGAACCGTCAGCATTGACTGTATAGATGTCGCTGTATCCGCCAACGAAAGCCAGTCGCTGGCCGTTGGGCGACCACACTAGGGGAGCGATAACATCTATATTACGTGTAAGTTCGCGGCGAGCGGAACTGGTAGCATTGAGGGCAAATAAATTGGATATGGTCTCGCTGCCGCGCATCTGGAGGACGGTAAACGCTAGTATCCTTGGCTTTTGACCTGCGGTGGTCGGAGAGCTGTGAATGTTCAAAAACAAGCTGATTAAGAGTGTTAGGGAGATAAGGGCGATCGCCCTAATTCGCAATAATTTATGCAAACGCATTTTGTCAATATCATCTCCTTGCTTTTAAATTTTCACAGTCTTCAGTCCTCATATCTCTGACTTCTTAAAGTCCTGCGGGGATATGGCAAATTCTAAGTCGAAGCTATTACCCATGCCCCATTTCCAATGCCCCATTCAAAGTGTTTGTCTGTCTATATGTCTCGACAGCCTCAAACTCTGTTTAATTCTGCCAATAATTAGCTCGAACATTTTTTTGCGGGACGGATTCTTGCTGCTGGGTGGCATCCCTAACTCGCAACACATCAAGTTCAAGTCACTTGCACTCATGGCCAACAATTTTTGCCTCACCTCTTCTTCATTACCCTTCTTAGCTTGTAAACGCAGTTCTTCATAAACTTCTAGAACATTAGCCGCCGATAAATTAACAGGTTTATTAACATCAGCACCCTTGGGAATATCCGAAGTTTTTGAGCCAGCAGAAATCACTCCCCGCTTGACTTGAGTTTCAAGCCTGGTTAATTTTCGAGCAACGTCCCGCAAGATTTCCTTAAGTTCGCCAATTTCCTCAACTAAACCCCCGTTTTCTTGTTCGGAAGCAGCCAAAATTTCTTTTTTACTCATTTCAGATACTCCTCACACTCGCGCCATAGTTTTTCAAATTCTCTAACTAATTCTCGCGGCAGTTCTCCCTCATTTATCGCCCGTTTTAGCCCGACGCTTTCCCGAATCGTCGATTCTAAAAATCTAACTTCTATGTTATTATCTTTTGATATCTCATCGCAAAGTCTCTTTACTTCTCTCATGTAAAACTGAACTTCATTTGTCAGCAATCCTCCATAGGTTTTAGCTTTATTCATAAAGACTGCTATCTTGGGAAACGGATAAGGCTCAATCCGTTTCTGGAGCGAGTTTAAAACTAGACTCAATCCCCTAGAACCAAAATAATCGGGATTGACGGGAATTAATATTAAGTCGCAGCAAGAGAGTACGCTGTAGGTGAGGAGACTGAAGGAAGGCGAACAGTCAAAAAGCATCAAGTCGTATTTGGGGAGATTGGCAGAGTTGGCGATTTTACCGATAAATCTGCGGATGAAGTCTTTAACACTTTTCCCCTCAAATCCATCGATATCCAACCAATACAATTCTTCCACTGAAGGGACAAAATGCAACTGTTCGTCAATTTGATAAATGGTGTCGAAACCAACTGGAAATTTAAAGTTTTGTCCGGCTTTTTTAAAGACTTCTAGAGCGTCGTAAATTGTCAGTCTATGCTTGAGAGATTTTTCGTACCACTTACCAAATTTATCATCTAAATGACCTGTATTTTCGTTAAGTCCGATCGCCTCTGTGAGCGACATTTGAGGATCTAAGTCTAACATCAAGACTTCTAAGTCTGTTCCTTGGGATATAATATTTCCCAGACTCCAAGTGACGGTGGTCTTTCCGACACCGCCTTTGAAGTTGATTACGGCTATTGATTTAGGACTCATGGCTGGCTTTGTTTGGATTTTGCTCAAATATAAATTAAAACATATTGTGGGGGTTAGTCGATCGCGCGATCGTACATTAGGGTCACTAGGTGCAACATTTTCTATAAAAAGGAAAGTTTGATATTATATCATTAACTAAGTAGAACAACTTAAACAAAACAGAAAACCCAGATACTCGATGGCTTTAAGAAATCGGGGATATAACAGAACATCATGTCACATCAACTAACTCATTTTTTAAAACTGTAGCCGTTGCAACTCCCTACACGCATAACGGAGAGAAGGCAAAGTAATGCGATCGACTCCCTGAGGACATATTTCTCTAGCCAATTTGTTTGCCGCGCTTTTAGCTAGTTTAATCCTCTCTTCTGCACTCATATTGTCATCTTTATATTTAGTAATTTCATTACATTCTTGCCCTTCCATATTGTTATTAATGTAATAAAACCACGTTTCAATATTTCGGGCGGGCACAAAAATAGCAACTTTCTCATTAGGCAGTCGCGGATCTTTGTTTAAATTACCTGCTGTTTCGTCTAATGCTATATTTAAAGAACGCATTCGATCGTCCAAGCTATCTTCATCAGCATCAATCATCACTACTACAGCAATATTTCTGTACTTACGGCTTCTATAACTTTTAATCAGCTCTGGATAATACTTGAGTATCAAAGCATTGTTATTTTTAATTGTTTTCCCTTTAGGATTGCCAAAGTCTTTAATTTTGCGATCGTCCAAGCCGCAGCAGATCAGATATTGTCTGATAAATCGTTCTTGGTCAATATCTTCACAGAGAATAGTTACTTCGGGTAAATCATCTCTACTCGTCATAAATCCATCCAAGTTCTATAAGCTTAGCAACTGATAAACCTTCTTCTTCAGTATCAGTAATTGGCCGCACGCGGACAGCTTCATTATCTCTTCGTTCAAACCAATAACCTGAATTGCTTGCTAAGTAATTAATTAATGAGGGGTGATGAGAAATTAACATTGCTTGTGCTTGATTTTCCAGACAATAGTCCATCACCCTACCCCACCAAGGTTTTATTTCCGGTAAAGCCAGGAAATTTTCTGGTTCATCAATACACAAAGTAAAATTATCATCAGCAGAACAATATATTAAGGTGTATAGAGCAATTAAAGCTTTTTGACCGTGGGATAATTCATTAAGCCTATAAGCAGCCTTGCTGGGACGTGTAAAAGATGCTGATAAAATCCTAACATCACCGGATTTAGAATTTTGAAATGAATCAAATCCTTGGATAATCTTTTGTAATTCCAGCGTTAATTTAAGGATTTTACCTTGAGATTCTTGAGATAAATAGCTGTACCAAGCTGCATAATTTGACATATCCCAGTTAGGTGAACTTTCCTCCTTAAGGCTTTCTGATTCCATTATAAAAGGATTGATCTGTACAATAAAAAAGTTAGAAATCCGTTTTTTGAACCATGTAAGCTTTAGATTGTCAGGCCTCTCGTAAATAAAACCAATGCCAGAACGCGACCAATCAAAGAACGGTAAGAAAGGACCTTCGCGATCGGGATCGTCATTATACAGCTTAGCTTGACCTACAGGCATACCTCTATCGCCTGCATCAACCCAGAACTTAAACAGAGGTTGTCCGTCAAAAGTTAAGCTTTCTAGTCGCATTCTAGGAGGTGCATAGTCTCCTTGATGTTCGATCTCTAGGGTATATTTATAAATGCCACCATTTCCTTCAATATCTAATTCAAATTTTTGAATGTTTGATTTTTGCCATCTTGTTAAATCCTTGCTTGCAAACAAATCTGATACTTTATAATCTTGCTGGAAAGCTTGATCGCCTAAAATAAATTTCTGTAGTTTTCTTAAAACCTCGAAAACGGTAGTTTTGCCCGATCCATTTGAGCCCATAAAGAGATTTAAGCCAGCTACTGTCAAATCAAAATTGACCAGGCATCTAAAATTATTTACATAAATTCTCTTCAGCATAATTTTTATTGATAAACGTTAGGATAATTAGCAATTTAAGGGTCGATTAGAAATACAGCGGTTCTCCCACAAGACTTTGTACTTGCAAAGCAAAGCCAATTAGTTATTTTTAGGTCTTAAAATTGGTTAATCGAAAGGCTTCTTTAACCAATTCTTAGTTAAGTTCAACGGTGGTTTTCATGGTTCCATCTGCTTAATTGCTTCTCAAATTTAGATTTTCCTCATAATTACTGGGTTATTTACAATTATTAATATTGCCTTTAAATACAGTTTGAAGTTGACACTAATGGCTGGCAAAATAGCCAGCCATCAAGTTGTTTTAGCGTTTGACTAACTTCTTAGACACCTTCCGCAAGCGAATTGATTTCGGTGTTACTTCCACCAATTCATCCTGACCGATGTACTCCAAAGCGCGTTCCAAACTCATATCCACTGGTGCTTGCAATTGCGCCAATTCTTCACCGCCAGATGCGCGGTGGTTTGTCAACTGCTTCGACTTGCAAATATTCAGCTCCATGTCTTCATCTCGGTTGTTTTCGCCGATAATCATTCCTCTGTAAACCTTGGTTCCGGGGGTAATGAAAAATACGCCGCGGTCTTCAGCATTTTTCAGTGAATAAGTAGTTGCAATTCCTTCTTCAAAGGAAATCAATACTCCGTTGCGACGGGCGATAATTTCTCCACCGAGAGGGCGATAGTCGAGGAAGCTGTGGTTCATAATTCCAGCGCCGCGAGTCAAGCGCATAAACTCGCCTCGGAATCCAATCAAACCGCGAGCGGGGACTGAAAATTCGATTTGGGTGCGACCGGTGCTGCTGACGTGCATATCTTGCATTTCTGCTTTCCGCTGACCGAGGCGTTCGATGCAGCCGCCGACTGCTTCTTCGGGTACGTCTAACACCAAACATTCAAAGGGTTCGCAGGGACGACCGCCGATTTCGCGGTAGATCACTTGCGGCTGGGATACTTGGAATTCGTATCCTTCGCGACGCATATTTTCGATCAGGATGCCGAGGTGGAGTTCGCCACGGCCGGATACGAGGAATTTGTCGGGAGATTCGGTTTCTTCGACGCGCAAGGCGACGTTGGTTTGGAGTTCTCGCATTAGCCGATCGCGAATTTGACGCGATGTTACCAAACTTCCTTCTTGACCGCAGAACGGCGAATCGTTCACAGAGAAAGTCATCTGCAAAGTTGGTTCGTCTACTTTGATTAAAGGCAGTGCTTGCGGGTCGTTGGGGCAGGTAATTGTCTCGCCAATATACGCATCAGCAAAACCAGCAACGGCGACCAGATTACCAGCAGAAGATTCTGGGATATCAATCCGCTTCAGGCCTTCAAAGCCCATCAATTTGGTAATTTTTGATTTGACAATCGCGCCACTTTCGGTGATTAAGACTGCTTGTTGACCGATTCTAATCGTGCCGTTGTGGATGCGGCCGATGACGATGCGACCGACGTATTCTGAGTAATCTAAGGTGGTTACTTGCAGTTGTAGTGGCTTGTTGGGGTCGCCGACGGGGGGTGGTACGTGGTCGAGGATTTCTTCAAAGAGGGGCTTCATATCTACCCCTTCGTCTTCGAGGTGTTTTTTGGCGTAACCGCTTAAGCCGGAACCGAAGAGATAGGGAAATTCGCACTGATCGTCGTCAGCACCTAGTTCGAGGAACAGATCCAAAACTTTATCGACGGCTTTGTGGGGGTCGGCTCGCTCGCGATCGATCTTATTCACAAAGACGATCGGGCGCAGTCCTTTTTCTAGGGCTTTTTTGAGCACGAACCGCGTTTGCGGCATCGGGCCTTCGTTGGCGTCTACGATCAGCAGACAGCCGTCAACCATGCCGAGAACTCGTTCGACTTCTCCGCCGAAGTCCGCGTGTCCGGGGGTATCGACGATGTTGATCAGGGTTTCTCCGTACCTGACGGCGGTGTTTTTGGAAAGGATGGTAATGCCACGTTCGCGCTCGATGTCGTTGGAGTCCATGACGCAATCTGGGATTTCTTCCCCTTCGCGGAAGATTCCGGACTGTCTGAGGAGGGCGTCTACAAGGGTGGTTTTGCCGTGATCGACGTGAGCTATGATGGCGACGTTGCGAATGGGAAGACTCATAATGCGTCTGGGACGTTAAACGGATTTAACTAAAGATTTCTTAATAATTGTAGCGCATGGAGTCAAGGGGCGATCGGGCGCGGCTGTAAGATTGGAGTGCGATAGTCGCTAGAATCAAGATTATGGAAGCGCAATCGAGGGAAATGGAGCGTTACACCTCGCCTGACGGCAGAGTTTTTTTTGATCTGTGATATTGAGTTGGCCCAGGTGAAGAAGCTTGGATACGGGGCGATCGCCGGTATTAAGATGAGGGTGCAAGTACGATCGACTTTATGGAAGTACAACCGAGGGAAATTAGGCGTTATATTACCCCAGACGGTAAAAATCCTTTTGCAGAGTGGCTTAGTTCCCTGCGGGATTTGAATGCGGTAGTTAAAATTGAGCAAAGGCTTGACCGAGTTCGCTTGGGGAATTTAGGAAACAGCAAGTCTGTTGGGGAAGGAGTCTGCGAATTAAAAATTGATTTGGGGCCGGGGTATAGCGTGTACTTCGGACAATTGGGGTCAACAATAGTTCTTCTTCTCTGCGGTGGGGATAAAAGCACTCAAGAACAAGATATCCGCAAAGCTAAGGAGTATTGGAAAGAATATGGAGAACGCGAAAATGCCAACGAGCGATAGTTACCAGGGCTATCTGATAGGAGCGCTCAAGGATAAAATACACGCTGCGGCTTATCTAACAGCGCATTTGGAAGACGAAGAGCCTGAACCTGGTTTGCTGGGACTCGCACTTAGCAATGTATTTGAGGCTCTTGGCGAACCAAATATGTCTGCAGAAGATGCTAAATTGCAGTTGGACAAATTAGATGTTTTGTTGTCGGGAGAAGGAAGTGCGACAATTTATGCTTTGGCAAGTTGGCTGAAGGTTTTGGGATTAAAGCTAACAGTTGCGGTTGATGAAGGGGATAAAGGGGAAGAGAAAGATTCTGTTAGTGCTGCTGAGTTGGCGGAAGTTGGTAATATTTGATGAGGCGCCAACTTCCCAAACATGGCTTTTTAAGTTTTTTTGATTTTAGGGGAGCACTATGTCAGAAACCGAACTAGATTTAGTATCAATAGCCACGAGAGTATTGCAGCTTGAAGAAGATCAAGTTATTCTGAAAAAATATCTAGCCAAACTTAAGAGGCAGTTAGAGGCACAGGAACAGCGATTTAACGATCGCCCGGAGCCGCAAATGCTAGAAAGTTTGACTGCTGAAATTGCGTCCCTGCAACAGCCGTGTGATTTGGGAAATGGCGAGATGTCTGTCATTTCTGAGCCGCCCATCGAGCTTGACACCGAGACAGAAAAGCCAAAGTCAGACTTTCAGTATCAGTTAGTATGCGATCGTCCCAACAGTCGCGCTATCTTGATAGAAGCGCTATCACTAGCTCAAGAGCGGCTGATTATTGTTTGCCCTTGGCTCAATTGTAACAGCATTAATGATGAATTGCTGCAAAAATTTAGACAGTGTTTGAACCGAGGATGTTTGATAAATATTGGCTGGGGTTATCTGGGAGACAGGCAAAATCTCGGCAAGGGATGGCGCTACAATGCTTTGGCAGATTTGCAAGAATTAGCAAGCGAATATCCCGATCAATTTTGTCTCTATTTATTGGGAACTCACGAAAACTTTTTAGTCTGTGATTCTAGTTTTGCCATGTTGGGAAGTCACAATTTTCTGACTAACAGCGACCCAAGTGCAGAAAAAGAAGTGGGAATCCGCACGAATGACTGCCAAATTGTCAAGGGATTGATTGAGCGATTTGACAGCAGCGAAGTATTAAACGAGGAGGAGATAGAAAGGCGGTTTGTAGCAAGTTCGGATTACCTGGATCGAGCGGATTATTTGGAAGGATTAGCCGTGGATGCTGAAGATATTGCTTTAGAGGAGAGCAGTGAGGAGGATGTGGAGGATGAGTCTGAGGAATGTCGGGAACCTGTTGTTAGTGTTGAGGATTTTTGGGAGCGTTGCACTCAGGGAGAAAGAGATTTTACTGGAATTAATTTAGCTGGTGCTGATTTGAGCGGAAAGCGTCTAAATTCTGGTGTTAATTTGAGTAATGCTAATCTGAGTAAAGCTAATTTGATTGGCACAACTTGGCAGGCTGTAAATCTTAGTGGGGCAATTTTGAAGGGAGCAGATATGAGGGATGCACGTTTTGATGGCACAAATTTTAGTCAGGCTAATTTATCAATGACTAATCTCTCCAATACAAATTTATCCAGCACCAATCTGCATCAGGCAAACTTAGTCAAAGCCAACCTTTCTCAGGCTAATTTATCCAGTGCCAATCTGCATCAAGCTAACTTGGTAAATGCCAACTTTTCTCAGGCTAATTTATCCAGTGCCAATCTGCATCAGGCTAATTTAATTAATGCCAACCTCGCTCAGGCAAATTTACAATCAGCTAAACTAGAAAAAGCAAAATTGAGCAAGGCGAGTTTAAGAGGAGCAAAACTAGAAAATGCAAATTTTAGTGAAGCCGATTTGAACGGTGCAAACCTCAGCGGATCTCATGTTAGCCAACATCACACACGACCAAAATTCACAACTGCAAACCTGGATGAAGCTAACTTGAGCGGGCTATACTTGAGGAAAGTAGACCTAAAAAATGCTGATTTGACAAATGCCAATCTGAGTAATTCTAACCTTTTAGAAGCCAACCTTGATCGAGCAAATCTCAAGGGAGTTCAACTTCAAGGAGCGATTTACAATGAAGCAACTTTATTTCCTACTGATTTTGATCCCGTGAAAGCGGGCGCTTACTTAATTGCTCCTTATGTATCGCTGCCAAATGTCGATCTAACTGGTAGGGAGTTGAGCAGTGTTAACTTGATGGGAGCCAATTTACAAGGTGTTAATTTCATTTCTGCACAATTGACGAGTTCCAATTTGAGAGATGTTAATTTGAATGGGGCAAAACTTCAGGGAGCAAACCTAGAGGGCACAAATTTGAGCAGATCTAATTTAAGACAAGTTAACTTGAACGATGCAAGATTGTCTCAGGCTGATTTAACCACAGCAGACTTAACTGAAGCTGACTTGCGGCAAGCTGATTTATACGGTGCAAAGCTGGGTGGTGCTGACCTAATTTCAGCAGACATCCGTGCAGCAAGATTAGACTATGCAGACTTATCTGGCGCTAACTTAACGGGTGCAAAAATAGGAGGAGCAAACTTGGGAAATGTTAAACTGACTGGTGCAATTATGCCAGATGGATCTACTCACGAATAAAATTAGTTAAGGGGTTTGCTAAACAAACTCTACTCAAAAAGCGTGAATACACTCTTTCACCAGAAAATAAATATAATGAGAGGTTGTCTAAAAAAGTGATTGCTCTTCAGTTTCAGAGACCGGGGGACGATCGCCCTTTAATATCTAATTACTTAAATTCACAATACTTGCCCTTTTTCAAGCATGGGATTGGTGAGGTTGGGGATTCGAGAGTTGGCTGCCGAGAACGGTTGGACTCGGACAGAAATTGCCACTCGTTGATCGGGCGTTCACTACAGCACGCTGAAAAATTATGCCCGATCGCCCGGTATGGCAATGGCTGACATCGGTGCTCTGCTAAAATTGGCCCGGACGTTTGATGTGTCGATCTGAAGAATTGTTAGATTTTGTGGAACAGTAACAAATTACACTTAAAATAAACCAGCGCTACCAGCGCTAACCAGTTCGACCTCGCAGGGACGATCGACTGTGGGCCCAAGCAACAGATGCGAGAGTTGGCGGATGGGACAGGGCGAAGTCTGAAAGAGATGATATATTCTCAGCGGCAATTGTAGCTGTTCGATCGCCCATATCGGTCTACAATTTGTAACGTTGAGCCTTATTGAAGTGCAGGAGTGGAGCTGGCTTGGATAACGCTAGTCTGTCAAGAAAACCCCCGCAAGCCTCGGAGCTTGTCGCCGACGAAATTCCAGAAGCAGTGCGAGACCACCCATACCCAGAAGCACGGCAGAGTCAGTCTAAGAAAAAAGGGCTGATTTGGAAACTGCTAGGGTTGGCCGCCTTAGCCTTTGGGGTCAGCATCTGGCTGCACCTCAACTTTAACTTGTTCCCAGCCACCAGTCAGGCAGAGCAAACTCAACAAGACTCAGCGCCCACCAGTTCCGCGTCTCCGTCTGTCGCGAGTCCAGCTACCACCCCCAAAGTCCCCGCAATCCCAGAAAACCTGCTGGGACACTTGCCGTACCCAGAAGCACCAGCAAAAGACTTGGTAAGCGTCACCTCCGACGGTAGCGTCAAACTCCGCACCTCAGCAGCAGCAAAATATCAGGAAATGGTCAACGCCGCAGCCGCATCAGGCATCTATTTCGCTCCCATATCCGGCTTTCGCTCCCTGCAAGACCAACAGCACGTATTTTTTGACGTGAAAGCCGAACGCAGGCAAAACGCCAGCAAGCGAGCCGAAGTCAGCGCCCCACCAGGTTACAGCGAACACCACACCGGTTATGCGATCGACATCGGCGACGGCACCGCCCCGGAACACAACCTCAGTCCCAGTTTTGAAAATACCGAAGCATTCAAGTGGTTAGAAGCCAACGCCGTCGCTTTCAGCTTTGAAATGTCCTTCCCGAAAAACAATCGCCAAGGCGTCAGCTACGAGCCTTGGCATTGGCGGTTTGTGGGCGACAAGCAAAGCCTCGAAACTTTCTACAAAGCTCATTCGATGAAAAAGTAGAGGCAAGAAGGAAGAAGGAAGAAGGAAGAAGGAAGAAGGAAGAAGGAAGAAGGAAGATTTTCCACATCTCCGGCTTTGCCACTCTCCCACTCTCCCACTGCCCCACTCTCCTCACTCTTCCACTCCTCCACTCCTCCACTCCCCCACTCCCCCCCACTCCGTTGAGCCAAACTCGTGATTGCAATCTATCCAGGCAGCTTTGACCCCATTACCTTCGGTCACGCAGACATTATCGAGCGGGGATCTAAACTATTCGATCGGGTAATTGTTACCGTAGTCAGAAACCCCAGCAAAACCCCTCTCTTCACCGTAGAGGAACGGATCGAGCAAATCCAGCGCTCTACCCAACACTTGCCAAATGTAGAAGTAGACAGTTTTGAGGGTTTGACAGTAAACTATGCTAAGATTCGACAAGCCAAAGTGCTGCTGCGGGGGCTCCGGGTATTAACAGATTTTGAAATGGAACTCCAGATGGCCCACACCAATAAAACCCTTCTGGGTGAAATTGAAACAGTTTTTTTGGCAACTTCTAACGAGTACAGCTTTTTAAGTAGTAGTGTAGTTAAAGAAATAGCCAAGTTTGGTGGCTCCGTAGATCATCTTGTTCCGAAACACGTCGCCCTAGATATTTACAAATGTTACGCCAGCAGGAACCAACTCGCATCGAACCCGACACTACCGGACGCGGCACTGAGAACGAATCACCTCAGAACACAGCCACCTTCGGAGACCCCACCCGAACCGCAGGAGTAGACATCCAGCGGGAATTGAACAGGCTTGAGGAAATTGTTCTCGACAGTCCGCGAATTCCCATGACCAGACGCACTCTGGTGGATGAAGAACAGTTGCTTGATCAGTTAGACTTGGTGAGGCTAAATTTGCCGATCGCCTTTCAGGAAGCCGAGACGATCATCCGGCACAAGGACGACTTGCTTCAAGAGGCGGAACTTTACGCTCAGGAAGTGATAGAAGCAGCAGAACAGCGAGCAGCAGAAATTTTAAACGATATGGGCTTGCTCCAGCAGGCGAAGATAGAGGCAGATCAGTTGCGACAACAAGTTTTGCTCGACTGCGAGGCAATTCAGCAGGCCACGCTGGCGGAAGTCGAACAAATTCGCTACCAGGCTCAAGAGGAATTGGAAGAGATGAGAGTCAGGGCGATGGCCGAATGCGAGGAAATTCAAAACGGAGCCGATGATTATGCCGACCAAGTTCTCGATAATATCGAGCACAAGTTGAGCGATATGCTGCGCGTGATCCGCAACGGGCGCGATCAGTTGGATAGTGTTTCTGCGTCGCACATCCATCACAGCAACGGTTAGCCAACAGTGAACTCATTGCTTGAACATTTCTAAAAGTCTACCTAATTTAGGTAGATTTTTTTTCGCAATAGTCTCTATAGTCTTTATTCCTCAGTCCCAGCAGTCGGTGACTTATTTTTGCCGACATAAGTTTTGTGAAGATAGGAGCAAATATAAAATTTTATGCTAGAGTTTGGTGAAAACTCATCAGACAAAAAATTCGTAATTGGGTTCCAATTTTTACAATCTAATTTTTACCATGCAAAAAGTTTCTAATCGGTTCGCTGAATTTGATTTGATCCGAGCTTTAGCAATTGTCAGTGTGGTGATTACTCATGCTGGGTTCTTTACATTTCGCGATCGCAGAATTTTATTTGTGGCGATCGATACATTACAACTATTTTGCGTACCTGCATTTTTACTGTTGAGCGGTTTTTTTCTCAGCAACAAACTAGAAAATCAAAATAATCCCGCACTGGTAGTCAAAAAAAGACTGTCAAAAATTATACCCCCTTATCTGTTTTGGTCAGTAGCTTTGTACATCTTAAATAATTTGGGAGAAATCCAAAAATTTGATTTCCTTTCATTACTCAGAGATATCTTGACGGGTTCAGTGATGCCTCCCTATTACTTCATCGTTGTGATTGTTCAATGCTATGGCTGGTGGTGGCTGCTAGTGAAATTCAGAGTTTTAGAACCCAGAAAAGTTTTGGCTTTGGGCTTAACAATTCAAACAATTTTTACAATATTCTTCTACTTAAGCGCTTTCCAATACATATCAATACCTCTACCTTTGATGGAGCGCTGGATTTTCAGTTGGATTTTGCCATTTTCAACTGGTCTATTTTTGGGCAGCTCCTATGACAGAATTCAACCCGTTCTCGAACGGATGAAAATGCCAATTTTAGGGGCAACCATCCTTTTTTATCTAGCTAGCATTTGGGAATTTTACCTAAAAAGTAGAGTTAATTCGGACGCATGGTTTCTCCGATCGTTTTTTAAACTATCTGCTCAAGGATACGCAATTTTCTTCGTATTGTCGATCCTCGCATTTTCTAAGAATATTACACTTCCCAGTAGAGTGTCTGGGTTAGTCAAAATATTGGCTGCTTACTCATTCCCTATATATCTGCTGGATTCGACAGTAGTGAAATATGTCTTGTTAGTGTTTTATAAGTTTATTGACCCGGTAAATCCGCTGCTGAAGCTCGGCTTTTTAGTTACGGGAACTTTGTTAGGTTGTTGGGCGATTATCTACCTGTTGCAGAAAGTTTTGCCGCCCAAATACAGCCAATACATTCTTGGAATTTAAGCGAATTTTGTGTTCAGCGGATGTCTTCATAAAACTGCTTGAGATCCCTTGGGGAAACGCCAAAACCCCACAAAAAACCAATCGAAAGATAGATCGCAATAGCTTTAAATTCGCCCCAAGCTGCAACTCGACGGTCGCTACTTTCCACTACCCGATTGACTAACTTAAGTCTCCCCCGTCGCACTAACTTCAAACACAAATCCGCTTCCTCCATAATTGGCAGCGTGGCATCGAAACCAGCGCATTCCCAAAAATCGGTACGGCGGCAAAAAATAACTTGGTCGCCAAACAGCAGGCGCAATCCTTTAAAAAATAAATGAGGTCGAAATAACAGGGGCGCGTAATAAGTTTTCAGGTAATTGTGAAGAGAAAAACCCCATCTTGTTTGCTGCGAACCAGCCATCAGGGAGATAAACCCGCCGCCGGCAATTTCGGCATCGGACAATGTTTTCTGTATGACTCCTACAATGTCGTTGGGAACTAAAGTATCGGCGTGGAGAAAGCACAGAATTTCACCGGTTGCGACTTGAGCACCTAAGTTCATTTGCAGGGATCGTCCGGCTATACTGCTAGAAATAACGCGGATGCCTGCAGAAAGTGCGATCGCCGCTGTTTCGTCTTGACTGCGACCGTCTACCACCAACACTTCCCAAGCGGGAGGATTAAGAATGCTGAGTTGGCGGAGGGTGCGTTCGAGACAAGTCGCTTCGTTGAGGGCTGGGATGATAATAGAAACGCGATCCATCTGGTTGAAATTTATGCCAAAGATATTATAATAAACAACTGTGGCGATTCACAACTCACGAGAAAATAAAACTTACGCGCACAGATTCAAAAACCCGTGTCTGCCTGTGAACTCGTCACGAAACATCCGATTTTCTACAGAAATTGGTTTTTTTGGCGTCATTCCTATAAAATCACGCAAAAGTGCAATCGCCATCTATATTTTCCACTAATCAGGACAGAGAAAATCGTGCAGAAAACAGAAGTAAAAAATGATTTAGAATTTTATGAGGAAAATGCCGATAATTGGTGGGACGAAAATGCTAAAATTTATGCCTTATACCATCTAAATAAACCCAGATTTGAGTTTTTCGACAGACACGCGACTACTTGGCAAGGGCTGAAAACCTTAGATGTCGGGTGTGGCGGCGGCTTTTCTTGCGAGTTTATGGCCGAGAGAGGTGCTATTGTTTCTGGAATAGATCGATCGCAAAAATGTATTGTAGCGGCTCAAAATCACGCAGTTACTAGCGGTTATGAGATTGACTACAAGCAAGGTTTTGCCGAAAATATGCCCTACGAAGACAATACCTTTGATGTTGTAATCTGCGTGGATGTTTTGGAACACGTGGCCGATTACAAAAAAGTTGTGTCTGAGGTTCACAGGATTCTTAAGCCTGGGGGACTGTTCTTTTTTGATACAATCAACCGAACTTTTTCCTCGCAAGTTGTGATGATTGGGCTGATGGAAAATATTTTGCAGGAGATTAGGCGGGGCGTTCACGATTGGGAAAAATTTATTACCCCGGATGAGCTGTCTGTGGTAATGCGCGATACGGGTTTCGGCAAGATTGAAATTAAAGGTTTTGATATGTTTGGAGAAATGGGCGCTATTTTAGCCCAGATGCACGGTTTTTGGGGGAATCTTACAAGTGGAAAGCAGCTATTTCCTTCGGAGGAAAGTTTCCAACAAGTTTCTCAAGTGCTAATCTCTAATATCGCTAACTATTTTGATTACAAAAAGTCTGGGTTGTTTAAAATCAAAATTAATGAGGATACGTCGATTATGTATGTGGGCGTAGGGGCGAAGAATTAGTCGGTTAATTAGTGACTCTTGTCATTAGGGGCGGGTTTTAGACTGGTTTTTGCGATCGACAAATCCGGCTAAACCCCGCCTCTATTGCATTTTTTAGGGTATGCACGCAGCGGTACACCTTATCCTGTTGAGTGCAATACGCATATTCCGTAGGCACGGCGCCGTATCCTTACTATATTGCGGGCAATTGAGAATTGCTATATTGGCGATCGCACGACAAACCTAAGCCTGGGCTGAGGGATAGTGAGTATGGATCGAATTTTAATGACTCGCCCCAACTCCTCAAATAGCGATCGAGCAAGCATATATACTTAAATGTTAGGGCGGACAGAGTGGCATCGCCCCTACCGATTCACAATTTATCAAGAATTATGCCAGCAAGTTTTCTGCCAAAATCGATCGCACAACTTACAGAATCTACCTCAATTGCCTTAGCCCAAAGCATTCAACAAGCAGCAATTACAACTCCCCTATCTTCTGGACCAATTGCCACAACCTATGTGCGCCAGGGGAGTGGCAACACACCAATTTTGCTAATTCACGGCTTCGACAGTTCCTTGTTTGAATTCCGCCGCCTGTTGCCGCTGCTAGCTGCCGAAAATGAAACTTGGGCGGTTGATTTGTTGGGTTTCGGGTTTACAGAAAGATCGCCAGGTTTGGCCTTCAGCGCGAGGGCAATTGAAAGTCACCTTTACTATTTTTGGAAAACGCTAATTTCGCAGCCTGTAATCTTAGTCGGTGCTTCAATGGGAGGTGCAGCAGCAATTGATTTCACTCTCAATTATCCCGAAGCTGTAAAACAATTAGTGTTAATAGATAGCGCAGGTTTTGCCATCAGTTCTAATAAGGGAAAGTTTTTAATTCCTCCTTTAGGGTATCTGGCAACTTCATTTTTACGCAATCCCAAAATTCGCCAGCGAATTAGCGTCAATGCTTATTTCGATAAAAATTTGGCTTCTCAAGACGCTCAAACTTGTGCTGCTTTGCACTTGGAAATGCCCAACTGGAATCAAGCTTTAATTGCGTTTACCAAAAGCGGCGGTTACGGTGGTTTTGGGGAAAAATTATCGCAAATTCAGCAGCAGACGCTGATTTTGTGGGGAAAACAAGACCGGATTTTGGGGACGGCGGATGCGGAAAAGTTTGCAAGGGCGATCGCAAATTCTCAACTAATTTGGATACCCGACTGCGGGCACGTTCCCCACTTAGAAAAGCCACAGATTACCGCGCAACATATTTTAGAATTCATCACAAAAAGTGGACTCACGCAAAAAAATTAAACCTAAGGTGCGTTGCAGCGCACCTTATATATGTTTTCCCTTGGATATTTGGTATAGTTTGAGGTCAAATAGACAGGTTTCAAACTTTCGGCAAATACTTTTGTACGATCGTCCATCCTGTGAGCAACACAGTCACAAATCCCCCAAACAAGGCTAAATTAGTGCCGATGTGGAGGGGACGCGCCCAAGGATGTTTAGGACCAATTTGCAGCCCGCTGCCAACAGAAACCAACACCAAAGCTACAACAGCTAACCCCGCCGGTAAATGAGCCGAGTGACCCAAATTACCATAGTATCCTAGCGTACCGATTACACCAATTCCCAGCAGTAAAATTACCAAAGTCGCCATCCCCGCACCAGTGGCTAAATGAAAGGGACGCAACCATTTTGGGCGCGGTTGTTTGGTACTTCTAGCGGCAAACATCCACGTTCCAGTAACGGCCAGTAACAAGTAAGCCAACAGGGAAACACCCATTGACCAAGCCGCTATTTTCCACAACCACAAGAAAGAAGGCAGATTCATCGGTTGCATCCCTAATTAGGATTTTCCACAAAAGGTTTCTTTCCGATTTTACCTGGACTTGAAAGCAAAAATGAATTATTTTGAGAGAAAGTGCGCTCAGACTATCCACAGATTGCATCAGTCTTACCTTAAACTCAAACCCACTTTCTCCGATACTCAGCTTAATTTATGCTAGAGATTGGTCGCTCACCTTTTTAGGAGCCACCTTTCCATTCTAGCTGGCTGGTTTTGCTCTCCATGAAAGGCATTTTATAAAACCCTAATTTTTGTTCTAAGATTAACCGGAAAAAAGGCAGACCTTCAATCAAATATCTTTTCCACAACCTTCTCGGTTCACTTAACAGTCGGTACGCCCATTCTATGCCGACTTCGCTCATCCATTTGGGAGCTCTGGCTTTGCAACCAGCTTCAAAATCAATGGTTGCACCTACGGCTAAGAAAATTTTGACGTGTGTTAATTTGCTCCTGTATTTAACCAGCCACTTCTCTTGCTTGGGCGCTCCCACTCCTATAGCGAGAACAGTCGCTCCTGATTTATTGATCGCGTCAATTATTGTTTCACATTCTTCCTCATTTTTTTCAAAGCCAAAAGAAGGAGAAAGTGCTTCAACCACTATTTCTCTACCAATTTTTTGGTTAATTTTTTCCTGGGCTTTCTTAGCAATACCTTCAGCCGCTCCTAGCAAAAATATTTTAATTTTCTCGTTATCTTTGTGATACATATAAAATGCAGGGAACAAATCAGAACCAGAAATCTTTTCTTTGAGAGGAGTACCCAAAAACTTGGAGGCATACATCAATATTTGACTGTCGCAGACTCTATAAGTAGATGTATTGTAAGCTTCATAGAAGTCGCGGTCATACTGCAACTTAATCAAGTGGTCTACATTGGGTGTAAATACGACACCACCTTCGCAGTCGAGTTTTTCAAATAACTCTGTGATTGACAAGTTATCTATCGAGACATTCAATAAATTAACTGTTTTCATTTATGATGCCCTTCCCGCTTTATATTAAACTACAACCCAAACTATTATAACCCACAATTCAGTTTCGTGTTTTAACTACCTGGGTGATTCAGTGAACATACTTTTCTCAGTATATCCTCCTACACCCTGCCTGTCTAGTGAGGATTTTTAAAGATTATGTAAAGAATCAGCTCGTTTTAGAAAAAGTGTATAAAGCCAATTTTTAAGTTTATAAGTCGCAACACAGTTTCAAGTAAAAAGCCATCCAGTGCTAATACTTGTTGAAGCATTGCATATGAATGTAAAAAAAATAGTTTATGAGATTAAGAGTTTAACCTAGTGAAAAATATCTGGCAACTTCCGAACTGGATTTCATCCAAAAGTGGTAGATTTTTTAGTTTTTGTCTCCAGGGAAGGCAAGCTAGTGTCAAGCTTGCAGTGAAGCAGCGATCGCCTTCAGGAAAATCATCCTGATTTTTGGTGAACCAGCGTTTGTCTTCTTGGTGTCGAACTGGTTTTCTTGGCCTTAAGACTTTCTGGAGCTTTTAAGACGAGACCCGATATCCCTCCAGCAATCAGCGCAAAAATCGGGTTAGTCATAGCATTCAAAACACAGTCAAACACGTACATACTTAAGGCTACTCCCAGGGTGGCAGCAGGGGCTACTTTGGGATTAGACCAGGTTCTGGCGGGATATTTGAACAAACAAAAGACGATAACAGGAAGTAACATTGAAGAAAATAAACTAACTAAACCGACTGCACCGTTGATGCCAAATGCAATAATCCATAAGCTGTCGGTGACCGAGATATCCTCACCGTACTCGTTATACACGCGGTTTCCGCCGGAATCTCCCCAGCCAAACATAAATCTTTGCCGCGCCTTTTCCCCCAATATCTCTTCATTGTCAAATCTAAACTTCAAAGAGGCGGCTCGTTCTTCGCCAAATATTTGATTAATGAATGCAATCACGTCTTGGCTCGAAAATTGACCCGATGCAGCTATGTACAGATAAAACACTATATATCCAATTATCAAGAGCAAGGGCAAAGAGGTGCGAAAAAACTTGGCAGAGAATAATACGATCAACGCCATTCCAAATAAACTGTAGGCGCCAGTAGAACGGCACAGGAAAAAAGCGATAGTTAATATAATTGCTAAAGTCTTGATGTTACGGCCCATAAACTTTTTGAGCGTCCCAGTTTGCCACAGCCAAACAGCAATTAAGGCGGCTGTCATCATCCACAGGCCCACCATCAAACCGTGCTGCATAAACACCACTGGTCTCCACCCCCCCATACGCCTTGCTTGACCCCAGTCCTCAAAGGCATTGACGCCGTAAATCATTTGGTGCAGAATTGGGCCCCTAACCCCTTCAATTAAAGTAAAAGGAATGTAGGCTAACCCACCTGCAAAAATGCCGATCGCCAATTGTCGCAGCCCGTCTAAACTACCCACATACAAGCGTCCTAAAAAATAAGGCAGACCCCAAGTAACGATTTGGTTGATAGTCGGAGAAATCGGGCTGCCGCCATTACTAACTTGTGAAATAATTGGACACAAACAGTAAATTACCATTGGCACGTCCAGCCAACCGGGCTTAAAAGAGGTGAGGCGCGCAGTATCGTAGATAAGAGTCCCCAGCAAAATCCCGTAGCAAGCTGCAGAGATTTTGGTATACGGTGGCAATGAGGGGATGGGATAAGAAGCTTGCGGTAAAAAAAGCCACGCTGCTACAAAACTTATAATTACCGCCCGCTGAGCCGGAAACCTGACAAACAGGTAACAAACGACTGGAATAAAGCCGAACATAGCCAGTGGGATTAATGCAACCATAGGTCTTTTTTGGCAGTAAAATTGTAGAAATAAAACTCGAATTGCCCGATAAAAATTCTCGATTAAACGATCGCCCCACCCCAATCTTTTAAATCAACCTCGATTTTACATCTTGTTCGTTAATTGTGCCTGACGTTCCAAAGCAGTGTACAGTGCCGCCTCGAAGAGATTAGTTGCATCCTCCCAAGTATAATTTATTACCGTCTCCAAAGCTGCCTCGGACATTGCGCGCCATTCGGCATCAGGCAACTGACAAATCTGCTCGATCGCTTTTGCCATATCCTCTGGGTCTTCTGGCTTGACAAGTATGCCACCCCCGCCAGCAAGTAGTTCCGGAGCCGCACCAGCAGGAGTGCCGATGACTGGAGTGCCACAAGCCATAGCTTCGATAATTGGCAAGCCGAAGCCTTCGGAGCTGCTGGCAAACAGCCAAGCATCGCATTTGCTGTAAAATTCTTTTAGTTCGTCTTGAGTCGGTTTCTTATTATACTCAGTACCCTTCGGCAGCAAATTGGGAGGAGGAGTATCGCCGGAACCAAAGGCAACTAAACGAAGGTTAGGAATTTTTTTAGCAGCTATAGAGAAAGCTTTCAGGGCAAGAGCGCAGCCTTTCCAAGGAGTTGTAGTATAGTACATCCCGACTGTGGGAACTAATTGCTTCCCTCGCGGCTGCTTCGCTCGCGACTGGGGGTCGTAAAACTGTTTGGTGTCCACCGTAGGAGGGACGAGAGATACAGACACATCGCCGTATTCATTCCGAGCTATGTCGGCCAGCCACTGTGCCACAGCGATTTTGTGCATCGGCAGCCGCCAAGTTGCCTCTACTCGACCTTTTGGTACGTAGTCAAAAGCCTCATAGTGTTGGAGAAAATATACTTTCGCTCCTTTGCTCGGAGAGAGTTTTGCCACCCACTCGGCAGTTTCCCACCAAGTAGCCATGATAATATCCGCATCAGGTACGTCCAGGTCGGTAATTGGACGGTAGGTTTCGAGAACTCGGCTTTCGACATCCACCTTGTCAAAGTGAGAGGGTTCTTTCTTTGGAGCGGACTCCCAACCCCTACCTCTGAGCAGCGATCGCAATTGTTGGAGCCAAGTCGGTTGCCGCGGGGGCGTAGAGACGATCAGTATTTTGTGTCCTCGCTTTTGAAGAAGTTTTGTGTAGATAGATAAAACTCTCATGCCACCTGCAAGACCAAGGGTAGGAAGGACAAAAGTAATTTTCATGAGTATATGCTGAAGATTGATACTGGTTAAAACTCCCCCATAACAAAAAGTTCGCACTTACCAGCCTCTGTTTGGCTTTTGTGGGGGGTGCGGATCTCTGCAGGAGGGATCGTAACTCGATAGTCGAGCCGATCTTAACTTTGTCGTCAGGGACTTTTCCCAATTACAAATCGGGAGATGTTTGATGACAAGACAAGTTTAACCGGTAACGGAGCCAGCCTTAAAACCTCCGTTGCCCTCTAGTTCAGATTTTGGCAGATCAATTTATAGCCAGTATTCCGTCGTCGCTGCGGTCATAATTCGTGTCGAGACTGCTGCGTAGGAAACAGGACACAGGCGATTTTATTTGTAGCAGAAGCACCCCACCAAACGATATTGAGTTTCTCCCCAGAATCCGGCGCCGAAAACGCCCGTAGCGCCGAATTTCAAATGGCAGCGCGGCACTTAGCATCCAACCAGAATTTTTTTGTCCGCATAGTAGGGAGAAAAGCAATCTATGTTAACCTCGCGGTTTTTAGATTTGTCTACAGCAACTTTCAATGCCGCTTCAAAATGATCCGTGGCATCTTCCCAAGTATAATTGTTCACCTTGGCATAGGCGGCTTCAGACATGGCTTGCCACTTGGAATTTGGCAACTGACAGATAGACTCTATGGCTTTTGCCATTTCTTGGGGATCTTCTGGTCTTACAAGTATGCCAGTACCGCCGCTCAAAATTTCAGGAGCAGCGCCTGCTGGGGTACTGATGACGGGAGTGCGGCACGCCATCGCTTCGATAATTGGCAAGCCGAAGCCTTCTGAGCGGCTCGCCAGCAGCCAAGCATCGCATTTGCTGTAATAGTCTTTGATTTTGTCTTGGTCGGGTTGAATTACATACTCGGCATTGGCCGGTAGGGGCAATTCCGAGGATGGGGCATCTACACCGAAGGCAACCAGACGCAAGTTGGGGATCTTTTCTGCTGCTATGGAAAAAGCTTTGAGGGCGATGTCGGTTCCTTTCCAGTAGATTGTAGAGTACATTAGACCCACTGTAGGAACCGATTGTTTGTTGCGAGGACAGGCGTAAAATTGTTTGGTGTCCACGCTAGGAGGAGCTAAGGAAACTTGGTCATCGCCATATTTAGTCCGAGCTAGCTCAACTAACCACTCAGAGATCGTAATTTTGTGCATGGGCAGCATCCAAGTTGCTTCTACTCTTCCTTGAGGTAGATAGTCAAAAATTTCGTGGTGCTGGATAAAATAAGCTTTTGCTCCTTTGGTAGGAGAGAGTTTGGCTACCCACTCGGCGGTTTCCCACCAGGTGGCAACTACTACGTCAGCGTCAGGTACATCTTTGTCTTCTACGGGGCGGTAGCGATCGGTAATTTTGTGTTCTACACCTAAGTTATCGAAAAATGAGGGTTCATTTTCAGGTGGGGAAATCCAACCCCCTCCCCGCAGCAGCGACTTGACTTGCTCGCGCATACTCGGCTGGGGACTGGGTACAGAGATGACGAACACGGAGTGTCCTCGCTTTCTCAAAAGTTCTGCGAAAATAGATATTACTCGTATTCCACCAGTCAGAGACAGAGTAGGAAGAACAAAGGTGATTTTCATTTTTAAGTCCCGCTGACGACTTTAACTCGCTCTCGGCGCTGCTAGCAGCGCTGATATTAGAGCCCAAAAGGAAAGAGGGGCGGGTGAATATTAATTACCGCTTTCCTGGTGTTTACATAGAATCCAACTGATCGACTGTTCGCAACACCCCAACATCTATCTGCCAAAATATCACTGTCATTGCATTGATGATAAAGATTGATTTGATCGCGAAACAGTTCCTAGAGGGATAATTTTCAGGTCAGCGAAAGTTCCTCCTGAAGATAGATTCCTCATCAAATAGGAGCTTTGTTCGCGACAAACACCAAGCTAGACAACACCCTCTGTTAAAGATAACATCATTTACGATCAACCAGATAGAGATGTACGGGAAACCGAATATCAGCAAACTTTTAATGTGGGGGATAAAGGTAGCATTAACAACAATATGCGGTAGTCCTAAACAAGTAATGATAAATTGTAGTGATGGATAAAATACCAAATCGCACCGATGTGATTATTTAATGAC
>NZ_JAUBPW010000127.1:0-7466 GCF_036700965.1 Microcoleus sp. Pol8_D6
AGACACCATCGCGTAGCCACTCATCAAACAGGTCTGCAACCGTCTTGTTTTCCGCTGCCTGGCGTTCAGCTTCGGCAATGGTTGCTGCGACAGCGGCTTGGGCTTCTATCTTGGCAGCCTTGCGGGCTGCAGTGGGGTTGATGCCTTTGGCGGCTGTCGCTTTCACCTCATCGCGTTCAGCGCGAATCTGCGCCAGCGACTTCTTTGGCCAGCTGCCCAGGCTTTGGTCACGCTTCAATCCATCCTGCTTGAACTCGTAACGGAACTGCACCGTCACGCCACGCAAACCTGAGCGGACTTTGGCGACCAGGCCACCGTCTTCGCGAAGGATCTTGCCGTCATCGGCGGCGGTGAGCGCTTCCAGTTGCTTGGCTGTCAGTTTGGCCATGTCCTACCCCTTGCATAATTCCGCTGCCTGGATTTTTACCCCACTTTTACCCCACCGAATCGCTTGGCTGTCGGTGGGTGCTGGTGGATCGTGATGGACGCAAATATAGCCTGTAAGCCCCGTATTTAATAGGTTTTAGGCGTTCTAATAGCGTCCATGGACTTCCATGGAAATCCACCAAGTAAGCGCATGGGGTGCAAGGGGTAGAGTGTTCGAATCACTCCGTCCCGACCAAATAACTCCACGATCTAGGCCAGTTCAGAAATGAACTGGCCTTTTTCGTTTTGGGCATGGGACACATTGGGGACTCATCGCGTAGAGACATATCGCCGAAAGGAGTATATGGCCAGTGGCCTCTATTCTCTTCGGAACCGTTACTATGTGGCCTTGCCACGGCTTCATGCTGACAGCCAAGCATGCGGTGCGCCGGCATTTCAGCGGTATCCCGGATGACGTGCTGGTTACCAGCTACTTCGACAAGCTGATCCAGGTTCCAATTCGGGTACCACCTCTGGGGGGGGGGGGCGCAGGAAGTTCGGGCGTAAGCACGGCAAGCCTGAGATGCTCGCCGGTTGGGAGGCTGATGTGAAGCAGGGTATATAGTCGTTGACCTGGGGATTTCTGTCCCTATAATGCGCAGCTCTTCAGGTGTAAGCGGTTCCTTAAACTTCTTATAAGACAAGAAGTTAGATTTAAATAAAGGCTTGCAAAGCAGCGAAAGCTGCGTAGAATGCGCCACCTCTTCAGGTGGTGGTGTTTGAGTCTGAAGAGGTTCGGTCAGGCAGATCGAAAGCGGTAAAAGAGGCGGTTGACAGCGGTTTGAAACGCTGTAGGATTCGCCTCCCGCTGACGAGAAGCTAGATGTTGATCGAAAGCGCAACTGGTTGAGATTGAAAAGAAATTTTCGAAATCACTTGACGAGAAATGAGGCTGCTGTAGAATGCGCGCCTCGGTTGAGACGAAAGGCTTAACCAACCGCTCTTTAACAACTGAATCAAGCAATTCGTGTGGGTGCTTGTGAGGTAAGACTGTTAGTCGCAAGATTATCAGCATCACAAAGCAACACTCGTTAATTCGAGAGTTACCTCTCATTAAGTTGAGAGTTTTGCGATTGCTGAGCCAAGTTTAGGGTTTTCTCAAAACCCAAGCAGTATTGAACTGAAGAGTTTGATCATGGCTCAGATTGAACGCTGGCGGCAGGCCTAACACATGCAAGTCGAGCGGTAGAGAGAAGCTTGCTTCTCTTGAGAGCGGCGGACGGGTGAGTAATGCCTAGGAATCTGCCTGGTGGTGGGGGATAACGTTCGGAAACGGACGCTAATACCGCATACGTCCTACGGGAGAAAGCGGGGGATCTTCGGACCTCGCGCCATTAGATGAGCCTAGGTCGGATTAGCTAGTTGGTGAGGTAATGGCTCACCAAGGCGACGATCCGTAACTGGTCTGAGAGGATGATCAGTCACACTGGAACTGAGACACGGTCCAGACTCCTACGGGAGGCAGCAGTGGGGAATATTGGACAATGGGCGAAAGCCTGATCCAGCCATGCCGCGTGTGTGAAGAAGGTCTTCGGATTGTAAAGCACTTTAAGTTGGGAGGAAGGGTAGTAACCTAATACGTTGCTACTTTGACGTTACCGACAGAATAAGCACCGGCTAACTTCGTGCCAGCAGCCGCGGTAATACGAAGGGTGCAAGCGTTAATCGGAATTACTGGGCGTAAAGCGCGCGTAGGTGGTTCAGTAAGTTGGAAGTGAAATCCCCGGGCTCAACCTGGGAACTGCTTTCAAAACTGCTGAGCTAGAGTACGGTAGAGGGTGGTGGAATTTCCTGTGTAGCGGTGAAATGCGTAGATATAGGAAGGAACACCAGTGGCGAAGGCGACCACCTGGACTGATACTGACACTGAGGTGCGAAAGCGTGGGGAGCAAACAGGATTAGATACCCTGGTAGTCCACGCCGTAAACGATGTCAACTAGCCGTTGGAATCCTTGAGATTTTAGTGGCGCAGCTAACGCATTAAGTTGACCGCCTGGGGAGTACGGCCGCAAGGTTAAAACTCAAATGAATTGACGGGGGCCCGCACAAGCGGTGGAGCATGTGGTTTAATTCGAAGCAACGCGAAGAACCTTACCTGGCCTTGACATGCTGAGAACTTTCTAGAGATAGATTGGTGCCTTCGGGAACTCAGACACAGGTGCTGCATGGCTGTCGTCAGCTCGTGTCGTGAGATGTTGGGTTAAGTCCCGTAACGAGCGCAACCCTTGTCCTTAGTTACCAGCACGTTATGGTGGGAACTCTAAGGAGACTGCCGGTGACAAACCGGAGGAAGGTGGGGATGACGTCAAGTCATCATGGCCCTTACGGCCAGGGCTACACACGTGCTACAATGGTCGGTACAAAGGGTTGCCAAGCCGCGAGGTGGAGCTAATCCCATAAAACCGATCGTAGTCCGGATCGCAGTCTGCAACTCGACTGCGTGAAGTCGGAATCGCTAGTAATCGTGAATCAGAATGTCACGGTGAATACGTTCCCGGGCCTTGTACACACCGCCCGTCACACCATGGGAGTGGGTTGCACCAGAAGTAGCTAGTCTAACCTTCGGGAGGACGGTTACCACGGTGTGATTCATGACTGGGGTGAAGTCGTAACAAGGTAGCCGTAGGGGAACCTGCGGCTGGATCACCTCCTTAATCGAAGACTTCAGCTTCTTCATAAGTCCCCACACGAATTGCTTGATTCATTGCGAAAGACGATTGGGTCTGTAGCTCAGTTGGTTAGAGCGCACCCCTGATAAGGGTGAGGTCGGCAGTTCGAATCTGCCCAGACCCACCAATTGTTGTGGGGTGAGGCCTTAGATGTAATTGGGGCCATAGCTCAGCTGGGAGAGCGCCTGCCTTGCACGCAGGAGGTCAGCGGTTCGATCCCGCTTGGCTCCACCACTTACACCTCGTTTAGAGTTCAGAAATGAGCGTTCCTGCTAAGCAGATGAATGTTGATTTCTGGTCTTTGACCAGTAAGAAAATCGTTCTTTAAAAATTTGGGTATGTGATAGAAGTGACTGATTAATTACTTTCACTGGTAATTAGTCTGGTCAAGGTAAAATTTGTAGTTCTCAATTGCAAATTTTCGGCGAATGTCGTCTTCACGTTAGAGACAGTAACCAGATTGCTTGGGGTTATATGGTCAAGTGAAGAAGCGCATACGGTGGATGCCTTGGCAGTCAGAGGCGATGAAAGACGTTGTAGCCTGCGATAAGCTCCGGGGAGTCGGCAAACAGACTTTGATCCGGAGATCTCTGAATGGGGGAACCCAGCCAGCATAAGCTGGTTATTACACACTGAATACATAGGTGTGTAAGGCGAACCAGGGGAACTGAAACATCTAAGTACCCTGAGGAATAGAAATCAACCGAGATTCCCTTAGTAGTGGCGAGCGAACGGGGACTAGCCCTTAAGTTGATTTGAGAATAGTGGAAGGCTCTGGAAAGTGCCGCCGTAGTGGGTGATAGCCCCGTACACGAAATTCTCTTATCAATGAAATCGAGTAGGACGGAGCACGAGAAACTTTGTCTGAATATGGGGGGACCATCCTCCAAGGCTAAATACTACTGACTGACCGATAGTGAACTAGTACCGTGAGGGAAAGGCGAAAAGAACCCCGGAGAGGGGAGTGAAATAGATCCTGAAACCGTATGCGTACAAGCAGTGGGAGCTCACTTTGTTGGGTGACTGCGTACCTTTTGTATAATGGGTCAGCGACTTATATTCAGTGGCGAGCTTAACCGAATAGGGGAGGCGTAGCGAAAGCGAGTCTTAATAGGGCGACAGTCGCTGGGTATAGACCCGAAACCGGGCGATCTATCCATGGGCAGGTTGAAGGTTAGGTAACACTGACTGGAGGACCGAACCGACTACCGTTGAAAAGTTAGCGGATGACCTGTGGATCGGAGTGAAAGGCTAATCAAGCTCGGAGATAGCTGGTTCTCCTCGAAAGCTATTTAGGTAGCGCCTCGTGTATCACTGCTGGGGGTAGAGCACTGTTTCGGCTAGGGGGTCATCCCGACTTACCAAACCGATGCAAACTCCGAATACCAGCAAGTGTCAGCACGGGAGACACACGGCGGGTGCTAACGTCCGTCGTGAAAAGGGAAACAACCCAGACCGTCAGCTAAGGTCCCAAAGTTATGGTTAAGTGGGAAACGATGTGGGAAGGCTTAGACAGCTAGGAGGTTGGCTTAGAAGCAGCCACCCTTTAAAGAAAGCGTAATAGCTCACTAGTCGAGTCGGCCTGCGCGGAAGATGTAACGGGGCTCAAACCATACACCGAAGCTACGGGTTCAACGTAAGTTGAGCGGTAGAGGAGCGTTCTGTAAGCCTGTGAAGGTGAGTTGAGAAGCTTGCTGGAGGTATCAGAAGTGCGAATGCTGACATGAGTAACGACAATGGGAGTGAAAAACTCCCACGCCGAAAGACCAAGGTTTCCTGCGCAACGTTAATCGACGCAGGGTGAGTCGGCCCCTAAGGCGAGGCAGAAATGCGTAGTCGATGGGAAACGGGTTAATATTCCCGTACTTCTAATTACTGCGATGGAGGGACGGAGAAGGCTAGGCCAGCACGGCGTTGGTTGTCCGTGTTTAAGGTGGTAGGCTGATTTCTTAGGTAAATCCGGGAAATCAAGGCCGAGAACTGATGACGAGTTATCTTTTAGATGACGAAGTGGTTGATGCCATGCTTCCAGGAAAAGCTTCTAAGCTTCAGGTAATTAGGAACCGTACCCCAAACCGACACAGGTGGTTAGGTAGAGAATACCAAGGCGCTTGAGAGAACTCGGGTGAAGGAACTAGGCAAAATGGCACCGTAACTTCGGGAGAAGGTGCGCCGGTGAGGGTGAAGTATTTACTACGTAAGCCCATGCCGGTCGAAGATACCAGGCCGCTGCGACTGTTTATTAAAAACACAGCACTCTGCAAACACGAAAGTGGACGTATAGGGTGTGACGCCTGCCCGGTGCCGGAAGGTTAATTGATGGGGTTAGCTAACGCGAAGCTCTTGATCGAAGCCCCGGTAAACGGCGGCCGTAACTATAACGGTCCTAAGGTAGCGAAATTCCTTGTCGGGTAAGTTCCGACCTGCACGAATGGCGTAACGATGGCCACACTGTCTCCTCCTGAGACTCAGCGAAGTTGAAATGTTTGTGATGATGCAATCTCCCCGCGGAAAGACGGAAAGACCCCATGAACCTTTACTGTAGCTTTGTATTGGACTTTGAACAGATCTGTGTAGGATAGGTGGGAGGCTTTGAAGTGATGTCGCTAGATGTCATGGAGCCAACGTTGAAATACCACCCTGGTGTGTTTGAGGTTCTAACCTAGGTCCATTATCTGGATCGGGGACAGTGCATGGTAGGCAGTTTGACTGGGGCGGTCTCCTCCCAAAGCGTAACGGAGGAGTTCGAAGGTACGCTAGTTACGGTCGGACATCGTGACGATAGTGCAATGGCATAAGCGTGCTTAACTGCGAGACTGACAAGTCGAGCAGATGCGAAAGCAGGACATAGTGATCCGGTGGTTCTGTATGGAAGGGCCATCGCTCAACGGATAAAAGGTACTCTGGGGATAACAGGCTGATACCGCCCAAGAGTTCATATCGACGGCGGTGTTTGGCACCTCGATGTCGGCTCATCTCATCCTGGGGCTGTAGCCGGTCCCAAGGGTATGGCTGTTCGCCATTTAAAGAGGTACGTGAGCTGGGTTTAAAACGTCGTGAGACAGTTTGGTCCCTATCTTCCGTGGGCGCTGCAGATTTGAGGAAGCCTGCTCCTAGTACGAGAGGACCGGAGTGGACACACCTCTGGTGTATCGGTTGTCACGCCAGTGGCATTGCCGAGTAGCTAAGTGTGGAAGAGATAACCGCTGAAAGCATCTAAGCGGGAAACTCGTTTCAAGATGAGATCTGCCGGGGCCTTGAGCCCCCTGAAGAGTCGTTCAAGACCAGGACGTTGATAGGTCAGGTGTGGAAGCGCAGTAATGCGTTAAGCTAACTGATACTAATTGCTCGTGCGGCTTGACCCTATAACTTTGATAGCGCGTAATGTGCTTCAATGATTGTTATGCCAAGTTGACGCAGTCAAAAATACAAAAATCTAATCTGATTCCACTCTATGAATTCGTTGTGTTGCTCATAGAGCAGCGCGACACCCAGTTATGCCTGATGACCATAGCAAGTTGGTACCACTCCTTCCCATCCCGAACAGGACAGTGAAACGACTTTGCGCCGATGATAGTGCGGGTTCCCGTGTGAAAGTAGGTCATCGTCAGGCTCTTACAGCCCCAAACCCCCTCAGTCTCCAAAGGACTGGGGGGTTTTGCGTTTGGGGATGCGAAAAGTACAGCCACTGCCAGGCAGAGGCCAGTTTTACCCGCCCGGATCTCCCCACCTTCATTCACTTGATTGCCACCGCCATGCAGCTGCAAGACATTCTGTATTCCCAGGGATTTGGAACCCGGCGCGTGTGCGCCGGATTGGTGCAGCAGGGTTGGGTGGCGGTGAGCACCACCGGCGTGCAGGGTGAGTACCTGCCCTGCACCGAGGCCGCGGCCGATTTCGACCCCCAGGGCCTGCAGCTGCGCGTGCAGGGCGTGGACTGGCCGTACCACGAGAAGGCCTATGTGCTGCTGCACAAGCCCGCGGGCACCGAGTGCTCGCAAAAGCCCTCGACCTACCCGAGCATCTACACGCTGTTGCCCGCGCCGCTGCGCCAGCGGCCGAGCAAGACGGCGGTGCAGGGCATCCAGGCCGTGGGCCGGCTCGACCAGGACACCACCGGCATGCTGCTGCTTAGCGATGACGGCCAGTTCATCCACCGCATGAGCTCGCCCAAGAAGCATGTGCCCAAGGTCTACCAGGTCACCACCAAGCACCCCGTGGACGAAGCCCAGGTGAACAAGCTGCTCGCCGGCGTGGTGCTCGACGACGATCCCAAGCCGGTGCGTGCCGCAGCCTGTGCGCTGGTGGACACGCACCGCCTGGACCTGACCCTGACCGAAGGCAAGTACCACCAGGTCAAGCGCATGCTGG
>NZ_JAUBPW010000128.1:0-7389 GCF_036700965.1 Microcoleus sp. Pol8_D6
CGCTACTTTGGGAAATCGCCGCAATATCGCTGGTAGGAATTAGAGAAGTCGGACTTACTTGCAACGCTGCAAATTGACCATCTGTTACTCCCAAACTCGCTCGCACCTGTTCGCGACTGACTGAGGTAAACCCGAAAACATTGGGGACATTAATATTAACCCGACCACCTTGAGCCGATCGCGCATTAGCCGTAATATCGCTATTTTCGTTGGGGAGAGTCACCAGAATATCGCTTTTAATGTTGATGTTGCCGCCTTCAGAAATACTTGCATCAGTGGTAATTCTGCTGCCTCGGCGCAACTGGATATCTCGTGCTTCTAGGTTAATATTGGCTCCAGCGCCAGATTCAGTTCTACCGTCAATGCTGCTTTGATTGTCAAGGGAAATTGAGTCTGCTTTCACGTTAATATTACCAGCCCGTGCTGCACCCAATGCTTGCAGATTGAGAGTTCCCCCATTGCGAAGAATCAATTCCCCAACATTCAGATTCAACGAACCTCCGTTAGCCGTAGCATTGGGATTTCTAACACGAGAGGCAATCCCAACGGAAGTCTGAATTTGACTGTTAAATTCACCTTGACCGCCATTACCAATAATTTCTACACGTCCCGCATTTATTGTGATGCTTCCGGCATCTCCTTTGCCTAAAGATGCAGTAGAAATAAGTCCTCCATCCCGGAGAATTACTAAAGGTGTAGAAATGTTCATACTCCCTCCCCGAGCAGCAGAGTTGGTATCAGCGGAGATGAAACTAGGATTCCGACTGCCATTCGCCAAAACTCCAGAAATACCCTCTAGTCTGACTGACTCAGTAGCTTTAATTGTTAAATTACCTCCGGGCCCCCCAGTTGTATTCAACGGTTGGTTGCCCACAACCGATCCGCTAGATAAACTAATTCCGCCTCCGTCTGAAATCCTCAACCGCTTCGTGTCGATATAAATGTCTCCGGCTTTCCCATTAATGCTGATTGCGGTTGCACCAATCAAGGTTGCGACGGGACTTCGAGGAGGAGTTCGCAGCACTTCTACTGATTCCGAAGCTTTAATGTTGATATTCCCCGAGGGTGCTTCACTGCGAGTGGTGCTGATGATCGCACTGCCATCGCGTACGATAAAACGTTCTCCCTCAAAGCTGATATTTCCTCCCGTACCCGTACTCCCCGCGAGTGTGCCGGTGTTGATCCCTGAACCGACCAGATCGAAAACCCTGGCACGCAGGGTCATATTTCCGGCGTTGCCAACACCTAATGTAGCGCTACCCGATACGGTTCCATTGTTGATCAGCAGTTGTCCGGTATCGATTAAGATGTTTCCCGCATCTCCCATGCCAGCAGTGCTAGTTTCCAGCAGAATCTGTGGGTCAAAAGGGTTGATTCGTCCAGAGATTGTATAATTTTTGACAAAGTTTTGAAAGCTCTCAAATCCAATCCCGATCAGTTCTACTGAATCGGTAGCGCGGATATTGACAGCTCCTCCCGCACCACTTCCTGCTGTCAGAGTGGATATTTGCGCCCCACCTTGGACTCGAAAATTTTGGGCGTTAATGTCGATGCCCATGCCGTCGATATTGCCCAAAGTCAGTGCATAAATTCGCCCATTATTGAGACTGACATTTCCACCTCTAATATCAACTTTGCCGCCACCGATTCCACTGGTGTTGATCAGTGAGCCGTTGGTCATTTCAATATTACCAAAGTTGGAAATCTTGTCATAGTTTAAACTTAATCCCAATGGCGTTGCCCCAAATCTAACAATCCCCGGACTAGCGACGCTACCGAGCAAGATTTGTCCCGTTGAGGCAGTCAGTGTTCCCTGATTTAATTCAATATCTCCGCCCACTAGGGCGAGAGTTTGTCCGGGCCCAACTGAAGCACCAATGTTATTGAAAATCGGCGGGATTCCCGGAGGTAATTGTGGTAAAGCCAAGGCTGGTGCTGCTGAAGAGTTAATGATTTTTCCGGGATTTTCTCGAAAATTTAAACCGATAGGTATATTGACATTTAATAGTGGTAATGAGTGGGGATTGCTGCTGCTGAATTGATAGCCATTATCGAAAATTACGCTATCAGCAGAACTTGCTAAAAATGAACCACGTAAATCTAACCGCGCATTGGGACCAAAGACAATTCCTTTGGGGTTAAGTAAAAACAAGTTACCGTTTCCCAAAACTCCCAGAGTTCCTAAAATATTAGAAGGATTGCCACCCGTAACGCGGGTGAATATGTTAGTGATTCCGCTGGGATTGGCAAAATAGGCTCCCCGCCCTTCACGGATGTTAAATTCGCGTAAACTGTGAAATAAATTTACTCCGCGAGTTGCCCCGCCTTCTATTCTGTCCGAGGGTAAGTTATTAATCCTGTCGGGAACTGTACGCGAACTTTCTGCACCCAAGCTATTATCGGGGATGATTTGAGCGATCGCCGCGACAGGAAATAGCAGTAAGAATGCAAAAAATAGGGCAGAAGATTGGAACTGCATCTTTTAAATCGGGTTAATTTAATTTTATAAAAATAGCGAGGGATTAGCTAAAACCTGAAGAGTACCTATCGAGGTACGCAAACACCCGTCGATTTCGGACTGCGAATAGATGCACCACCACCAGAATTATAGGCTACCAGCGTTACTTGTCCTCGATCGTCCATTACCCAACCTTGAGCGGGCATAATTTCTGTTGGTCGAACTTGTATGGATGTTGTTTGACCTTCTAGGTGCTGACTTCCACCTACCGCTGGTTCCACCCACGGCAACGGTTCTTCTGCGCTGCTGAGAACCTCGTGAGGGCTTGGTGGCAATCCCCCCCGCCCCGTCACAGTAAACTCGTTCTCGGCCCCTTGGATGCAGGGATTTGCAGCAATTAAGGCAGCCGGATTCACCACATTTTGGGGCAGTTCCACTAAACCTTGAACGGGATTCACTCCAACAGAACTAAATGTTACCGCCCCTTGTAAAGCCGCGCCGCCACTTTGGGAAATTGCAGCGATGTCGCTGCTAGGAATTAAAGAAGTAGGACTTACTTGCAACGCTGCAAATTCGGCGTCACTGATCCCCAACTTGTTTCTGACTTGTTCGCGACTCGCTGCTGTAAAACCAAAGACATTGGGGACATTGATATTGACGCGGCCGCCGCCTGCTGTGCGGGCGTTGGCTGTAATGTCGCTGTTTTCTTGCGGGAGGGCGAGAAGAATGTTGCTGTTGATGTTGATATTGCCGCCGTCAGAAGTGCCTGCATCGGTGGTAATTCGGCTGTTGCGGCGCAATTGGATATCTCGCGCTTGCAGGTTAATATTTGCTCCAGTACCGGATACAGTCGTGCCGTCAATCATCGCTTTGTTATCAAGAGCGATCGAATTTGCGACAACATTAATATTACCAGCGCGTCCGGTTCCCGTAGCCTGCACCGTCACTGTAGCTCCATCTCTGACAATTAGTCGATCGGCATTCAGATTCAACGAACCGGCATTTGCCGTAGCATTGGGATTAGTACCGAATGTCTTGCCCACCGAAGCATCAATTGTACTGACAAACAAACCGTTATTTCCGCTGCCGCTGACTGAAATGCGATCGGCATTAATAGTAATATTCCCCACATCTCCAGAGCCCAAAGAACTCGTAGAAACTATCCCCCCATCCCGCACAGTCAGGCTTGGCGTATCAATCCGAATATCCCCACCCCGACTAGAGCTCAAAGTTCCAGAAGTCAGCGCGCTAGCATTCTGAATTCCGCTGGTCAAAATTTGGGAAATACCTGAAATTTCTACGGATTCAGTAGCCCTAACTGTTAAATTTCCTGCCGGCCCCCCCTCCTGAGAAAACAAAAACCTGCCAACTAAAACACCCGTTCCTAAAGTAAAAGCAGAACCTCCAGAAAGAGTCAACCGCTTCGTATCAACGTTAATATTCCCCGCCCTTCCGTTAGAACCGATACTCAGCGTGCTGATTCCAGTTGATACAACTGTTCGCGGGCCGGTGTTAGACAATTCTACCGATTCAGCAGCTTTAATGTTGATATTCCCCGACGGGCCGCTGCTGTAGCTTGTGGTACCTAGAAGAGAACCGTCGCCCATAATTAATCGGGCGACATCAACACTAATGCTTCCTCCCGCACCACTACTTTCTTTAGCTGTCCCGTTGTTAATTCCAGAACCCACCATCTCAAAAGTATTGGCGCGAATGATTAAATTGCCGCCATTTCCACCACCAAAAGTGATGCCGCTACCTACTACGCCATTGTTGAATAGCAGGCGGCCGGTGTCGATCGTAATATCGCCCCCCGAACCAGCGCCAGCACTAGCATTCAACAGCACAAATAGCGGGTCAAACGGGTCTGTAGTTCCCGATACCAAATATTTAATTGCAACCTGTTGATAGCCCTCAACTCCCAGCCCGCTCATTTCTACTGAATCAGCAGCCACGAAGTTAATATCCCCTCCTGCACCATCTCCTAGAGTCAGGGTAGAAAATTGCGTCCCGTTTTCTACCCGCAACTTTTGAGCGCTGATATCGATACCTCTACCATCAATATTTCCCAGTGTTAGCGCATAAATTCGCGCACCGCTGAGGGCGACATTTCCACCTTTTAACTCTACTCTGCCACCACCAATTCCGCTGGTGTTAATCAGTGAGCCATCGGATATTTGAATATTGCCAAAGTTCTGAATATTGTCATAATTTAAAGTTAAATTTCCCTTTTCCTCCGCTGTTATTACAAAATTAACTAAACCGGGACTCGCGGCGCTACCGAGTAAAATTTGTCCGCCGCTGGCGGTTAAATTGCCACCTTGAAGTTGGATATCGCCGCCAATCAGTGCTAAAGTTTGACCTGGTTCTACTCCTAAACCAACCCGATCGCTAATTGGGATTGGCACAGCAGAGGCTGGGAGATTTACCTTTCCTATAGCCGTCGATTGATTGACAATTGCACCGGGATTATCTCTAAATCTTAAACCAACGGGAATATTTACTGTTAACAGGGGGAATGTTTGTGGATGGGTGCTGCTGAATTCAAAGCCGTTATTAAACACAATACTGTCAGCGGTTGAACCGATAAACGAACCGCGCAAATCTAACCGCGCATTCGGGCCGAATATAATTCCTTTTGGGTTAATTAAAAATAAGTTACCGTTTCCTAAAACTCCCAGAGTTCCTAAAATATTAGAAGGGTTTCCGCCAGTAACGCGGGTGAATATGTTGGTAATTCCCCTGGGATTTTCAAAATAAGCTCCCCGCCCTTCACGGATGTTAAATTCGCGCAAGCTGTGAAATAGGTTAACGCCGCGAGTTGCACCGCCAGTGATTCTATATGAGGGTATGTTGTTGATAGTATCGGGAACTGTGCGGGAACTTTCCGGGCCCAGGGTATTATCGGGAATGATTTGGGCGAAGGTTTTCGAGGGAAATAGCAACAGGAAAGCCAAAAGTAGGGAGTAACTTACGGGCGGGCAAGATGCCCACACCACAGTCCAATCTAGTATTTTTGGAACAGGCATCTTGCCTGTTTTTGAGAAGGGGGAAAATAGTAAAGAGTAATGGAAGGGAGGCATAAAAACATTCTTTCCAAGATAAATTTTCTTGGTGTAATCTCATCTCGTTTCTCTAAATATTTTGAATTTAGCTGCTGAGTACAAGTTGCTCGACTGTGATTTCTAGTTCGGGAAAACTTTTAGAGATAATGCGATCATTACCTGTAAAACTTTGAACTACATAACTGCCCTTTTCCAAATTGTAAACGAAAACTGTGGGAATTTTGGGATTTCCTAGATAAGCCCTAGAAGCGATCGCTAAATAATCCACAATCCAATACTCATAAATGCCGAGCCTTTGATACTCATCTAGTTTATCCACATAGTCGTCTTCCCAGTTAGTTGAGGTAACTTCTACTGCTAATTGGATAGGTTCGGTAAGGGCTCCGTCGCCACGTACATTGCTGTTCCATACTGATGCCTTAACCACGCCAACATCAGGATTTCTGCCTTGTTCTTGTCCTGAAGCTGTTACAGTTCTCAAAACTATATCTTTGTCAACGATATAGTCAAGCCCCAAGCGCTCGCTTTCTCTGTCGAAAGACTTAACAAGAAATCGTGCCACATTTTTATGAGCTCTGGTTGCTTCCACTTTGACAATCTCCCCATTTACAAGTTCGTAGATACCAGATCCATCTGGGTAATTTTGCAGGAATTCTGCCAATGTTAGTTTAGTTTTTGTCTGAATCATAAGACAATCCTCTTGTGTTAACTACGTTATAAGACAAGATTGCAAAAATTGCAAATTATCCTTAAAATATCTGCGTTGATCTGCGTTATCTGCCTTGGATATGCTGTTGAGCTATCAATCCAAAAAACATACATACAAATTGTTGTCGCCGACAGAATTAGGAATGATAATTAAATAACTTACACAAGTTTGTGGGGTGTCCCGCCCGCCCTTTTTGGAGGGGCGGGACACCCCACGGGAGTAAGTTCTGATGAATGTCTCAATTTTTCCGATCGACCCAGTGTTATCTCGACTCTATTTCACCCATCAAGTTGACTTTTCACTACTATAATAAAGATAGCTTTTTTCAGTGCGACGGCTTAAGTAATTGAGTCGAATCGTGCGGCTAACTAAATCGAGGAAAGGAGATTCTTATGGGGAGCAAGAAGGGGTTGAGATACATCATCGATATGCGGTACTTTTAGACTATATAAAGTATTGTACCGCAACCGCGATACAATTATAAGTGGTGCCGTCGCGCCTGCAACAGAACGCGCTAAGCATTTTAAAGGTACAATTACTTTATGAGCGAAGAAGATATTTTTACTGAGGCATTAGTAGATCGTTTATCCCTCAATCTCACGTCTGCTCACGTAGCAAGGAAAATGAGCTTGCTCTACGACTTGTCGGTAGATGAGCGTGGAGCCGTTCAGATGGGCGTTGATATAGATACAGGGGAGCCAATTCGAGGCAAAGGAAAAGGTTTCGAGCAAGACATCTTAATTTATGAGAAAGTGAATGAGGCACATACCTCTATTGTGCCCCGAATAGTCGTAGAGGTGAAGTACAATCATGTCACAACGCACGATGTCATCGTTTATTCAGAGAAGGCCAATCGTATTCGCAGAATTTATCCGTATGTGCGCTACGGCCTGTTGTTAGGTAAATTCAAAACTGTTCCGGGGCGAGTGCTGAGACTTGGGCAAGAGTTCGATTTTATCTGCACATTACAGCATCCGTTCGTTGATGCACAAATTCAGGATTTGCGGCAACTATTGATGGATGAGGTTCAAGTGTCCATCTCACTGGGTAAGTTGTTGACCGGCAACATTAAGACCTCAATAGACCTCTTGCAAAAGTCCCCAATAAGGGCAATAGTGAGGTGATTGAGAGGAAAAACTGATGACTTACGAACAAGT
>NZ_JAUBPW010000010.1:0-116215 GCF_036700965.1 Microcoleus sp. Pol8_D6
TGTTTGGCGAGGACACCAGTTTGGCAGTTAGGGGGTCGCCGTCGGGGTTGTCGTCGTTGGCTAATACTCCGGGGGCTGCCAGATTGAATACCTTGTCGTGGGGAATGCTGTAACTGTCTGGTTGTGCCCCTGGCGGAAAGTTAGTGACATTGAGGTTCACTGAAACCGGGGGAGACGGCGATACCCCGTCGCTGACGCTGTAAGTAAAGTTGTCTAGACCTGCAAAACCGGGATTGGGAGTGTAACTGAAGGAACCGTTGCTGTTAAAAACTACCTTGCCGTTGTTTGGCGAGGACACCAGTTTGGCAGTTAGGGGGTCGCCGTCGGGGTTGTCGTCGTTGGCTAATACTCCGGGGGCTAGCAGGCTGAATACCTTGTCGTGGGGAATGCTGTAACTGTCTGGTTGTGCCACTGGTTGCTGGTTGGTGACGTTAATGACGAAAGTGTGGGTAGCCGAAGTATCGATACCGCCGTTAGCTATACCACTCTTGTTTCTGAGGTTTAAACTAATGTTAGCACGGCAGATTGCAGCCCCCGGCGACGTAAAAATCAGTTGTCCTAAAGAGTCGATCGCGGGTGGTAGGGTGAATAAACCAGTATTGTCATTCCCTACCACTTGAAAGTTTACTGTTGCTGCCGGCGTAGGTAAAGCCAGACAGTCCACCTACGAGGGTTCCTCCAAAAGTTGTATTTGCCGGAAATCCTGATTGTCCCAAAAGTTGCAGACCGAACACAAATTGATAGGTGGCCATTGTTGCTGGGTCGATCGCCAACCCAGATGACACCGCTCCCGTTGTATAATCTAATTCCCAATCTCCGCCCATAGCCGAACTGCCGATCTAGAAGCAGCAATTTTTGCCTTGGTTAGCTGACTCAGTTGCTGCACAAAGTTAGCGCCCTTCTCCCCCGCCGCTACATCGCACCCGTACAGTAAAATCTCTCCACTGTCTGCCAGCGATCGCGACCAACGCTGCAATTGCTTAGCATAAGTTTTTAAATTTGTCAAGTTTAGATTGATCGCGCCTAGCAGCAAACTCGCGGGGCGACCGTGGGAGATGATATGAATACTTTTTATATTGCTGCGACTCGCTAGCGCTTCAGTAATTTGTGCTACTCCATCCCGCACCGCATCAAGAATAATTACTTCTGTCCCCGCTGCGATGCCGTTGCGGAGAGTTTGGGCATCTGGAACAGCAGAATCGAGAAAGGCGATCGAACTAAAAACTGAACTGATAAAATTTGGCATAATACACCTTTGGTTAGATGACGGTAGGAAAATTAAAGCGTATCGAGCTTAGCAAATTTAAAGATTAAATGTCATCAGTAAAATTAACAATCAAGACGAATACTAATTTTCCATGAACCTGCCACAGAGGCATCTTAATAGGGGCGGGTTTAGCCAATAATTCCTTTAAAAAACCGAAAATTCCGGTACAAAACCCGCCCTATCAAGGTTCGATCGCCAAAACTTCTTCAGCAACCAATCCTTTCTGAATAGCGAGCACTGCTGCTTGAGTGCGATCGCGCACTTCTAACTTTTGCAAAATCGCGTGTACGTGAACTCGCACTGTCCCCGGAGCAATGCACAATATTTGTGCAATTTCCTGATTGCTTTTTCCCGCCGCAACTAAAGCTAATATTTCCTGTTCTCGCTTCGTCAGCGGATTCTCTAAAAGTTCCGATTTCAACCCATTTTTCACAGGTTCGGGATTAGCAAAAACCGCCCGAATTTCCGCAGTCGCGGCCTGATCCCACCACGAAGCGCCCGCCGCCACCGATCGAATTGCCAACACCAAAGTTTCCGCTGCAATTCCTTTTAGACAATAGCCCTGAGCACCCGCACCAATCAATCTTTCAATTAAGGATTTTTGCGAATGAGAAGTTAAGATTAAAATGGGAATTGTTGGATGTCGCTGTTTAATTTGGCGGCACGCTTCAATACCCCCAATTCCCGGCAAACCGACATCGAGAACCACCACATCGGGCAAGTGTTCCTGAGTCAGTTCTACTGCTGTTTCGCCATCTTCTGCCTCGGCAATTACTTGCAAGCAACTTTCTTGCTGCAAGCGCGTTTGCAGCCCCAACCGAAACAGTTCGTCGTCTTCAACTAGGAGAATTCGCAATGGATAAGCTGGTTTCATTTCTCTGGGATAGCAGGGAGTCGGAATCCAAACAAAGCGCCGTGTGGCAATTTATTTTCTGCCCAAATTATACCGCCGTGCGCCTCAATAATTTGGCGAGATAAGTATAAGCCTAATCCCGATCCTTTGGCTTGCCGATCGCCGTTTCCTTGATAAAAACGTTCAAACAAGCGGGGCAGTTCCTCTGCAGTAATTCCTAACCCGCTGTCAATAACTTTCACCACCTGATAACTTGAATAAAATTCCATCACCACTTCTACTTTACCGCCGCGAGGAGAATGGTTAATTCCGTTTGTTAACAAATTAGCAAAAACGCGCTGAAGTTGCACTGCATCGCCGTTTACCCACAAAGAGCGGCGGAAATCTGACTCTCCGTAACTCATATTAATGTAAACCCGGCGCGCTGCCGATAAATCTATCAGGGTGGCAATTACTTCTTCTGCCAAAGCAACTAAATTTACGGGCGCAAGTTGCAGTTTTAAACCTTCGGCATCGTTGCGGTAAACATCCAGCAGCGTTTCTACTAATTGTAGAGACATTTTGTGCGATCGCGCCATTGTTTCGAGAACTTTTTGCTGACTGGCGGTGACATTCCCAAATTTTGCTGACTGAAAAGCTTTAATTGTTTCGATCGCCCCTAGCATCGGCGTTTTTAAGTCGTGACTCAAAGTAGAGACAAAATCTTCTCGGATGCTGGCTAGCTGCTGCTGCGACTGCAACTCAGCTTTAGCGATCGCGATCGCCTCTTGGTACTGCTGGTTGCGATCGCTCAAATATCCCGTCACCCCTAAAGCCATGACTGCGATCGATCTATTTGCAACTGTCGCTAGGGCGATCGTTTCTCCAGGAGGAACAAACAAATTTAACAGCGTCAAAGCTACTGCTACCAGCGTAATCTGTAACTTACCCAACCGACTCAAGCGCGAATTTGCCAGTAAAATCGGCCCTGTGTACAAATACCCAAACAGATACTCCGATGGCGTAGTAAATTCCAGCACTACAACGATCGCAAATAAACTTGCGATCGACCACATCCCCCGCAAATAATTCTCTTGAATTGCCTGGTTGTCTGTGATTTTCAATAAGCTGTTTAACATCCTTTATCCATCCATTTTATATTTTATATTTACACTCTACTCTCTGCCTTATTCCTGCGGTTTTTCATCGCCGAAATTTGTCTCCTGTGACGCAAAAGCAAGCGTTTAGATAACATCTATATCTGCAAGCATAGATACTGCTAAATATTTAAACATTTGTCTCTCCGTGAAAACATATAGCAGCTAAGCATAAGGGGTAAACGGCAACTTATACCTGCGGGCTGATTATCAAAAATCCTAACGGCAAGTATATTGATTTTTAAAAGCAGATTGCACTTTTAAGGAAGTATTGGCTCAGTTATGCTTGAAGGATTAATTCAAATCGCATTAACGCTAATCATTGTAGTAGCGATCGCCCCTATTTTTGGTAATTACATGGCGCGGGTGTACATGGGAGAACCAACCATTCTCGACCCCGCTATTAAACCTCTAGAACAACTCATCTATAAAGCCAGCAATATCCGGTCTATAAATTCGATGACAGGTTGGCAATATGCGCGATCGCTACTGTACAGCAATGCAGCAATGGGCATATTTGTTTTCCTAATTTTCATGCTTCAAGGAGTGCTGCCTTTAAATGCCACCAGCTTAACTGCCCCAACCTGGGATACTGCGCTGCACACAACTATTTCATTCCTCACCAATACCGACCAACAGCATTACTCCGGCGAGACAACATTCACTTATTTATCCCAGTTAACTCTGGGTTTTTTAATGTTTACCTCAGCCGCTACCGGTTTAGCAGTAGGTATTGCTTTTATCCGGGGATTAACAGGTCGTCCATTGGGCAACTTTTACATCGATTTAATTCAATCAATCACCCGAATTCTGCTACCCCTTTCTTTAATAATTGCCTTACTTTTGCTAATATCGGGAGTGCCAGAAACCCTAGCAGGGCCGGCAGTAGCCCGTACATTAGAAGGCGGCACGCAAATCATTGCTCGCGGCCCAGTAGCTCACTTTGAAAGCATCAAACAACTGGGAGAAAATGGTGGCGGATTTTTTGCCATTAACTCGGCTCATCCTTTTGAAAATCCCAACCCTTTTACAAATCTGCTGGAAACACTAGCAATGGTTTCTATACCAACAGCTATGATTCACACCTACGGCAGATTTGCCAACAACAAAAAGCAGGGATGGCTGATTTTTTGGATGGTGTTTGCCATCTACGTTATCTTGATTGGCATTGCAGCATTTGGCGAGTACGGTGGCAACCCTCAAATTAATAATTTATTGGGCACGCAACAACCAAATTTAGAAGGCAAAGAAGTTAGATTTGGCTGGGCCGAGACTGCACTGTGGGCGGTGACTACGACTGGGACAATGTGCGGCGCTGTCAACGGGATGCACGATTCTTTAATGCCTCCCGGTGGTTTTGCTACTCTGTTTAATTTGTTTCTGCAAATCGTTTGGGGCGGACAAGGAACGGGAACTGCTTACTTGTTTATTTACTCCATTTTGAGCGTGTTTCTCACCGGATTAATGGTGGGGAGAACGCCGGAGTTTTTAGGACGAAAGATTGAAAAACGAGAAATTGTTTTAGCAAGCGTTGTTTTGTTAATTCACCCGATCGCAGTTTTAATCCCTGGTGCAATTACCCTCGCCTTTACCGACAGTTTGAGTGGCATCAGCAACCCGGGATTTCACGGCATTTCCCAGGTGATGTACGAATACGCTTCGGCTGCAGCCAACAACGGTTCTGGCTTGGAAGGATTGGCCGACTCTCAACCCGCGCTGACCGGACTTTGGTGGAATTTAAGCACCTGTTTTAGCCTGCTGTTGGGGCGCTACGTACCAATTATTGCCCTACTGCTTTTAGCTGACAGCATGACGAACAAACAACTGGTTCCCGAAACAACGGGTACTCTCAGAACAGATTCAGTTTTGTTCACCAGTGTAACCGCAGGAGTAATTATAATTCTGGGCGCGCTGACATTTTTCCCAGTCCTAGCTTTAGGGCCAATTGCCGAAGGATATGAAATTACCAGTGGCAAGTTTGAACCTGCATCGATAACTGCACCCACAACACCTTTAGCAACACCAACTCCTCCACCTCAGTAGCAAAAATCCTCAACCTCACTCTTTTCTTTCTCTGTGTTCTCTGTGTTCTCTGTGGTTCATTAAAAATCCCCAATCGATATGGCTTCTTCCAATACTCCTGATTCCCCAAAAAAACCTGCTAGAGGCTCTCGCGAATCTCGCAAGCACACGCCAAAAGCAAATACAAAAGGTCTTTATCAAAGAGCTTTTAAACAAGCTTTTGTCAAGCTAAACCCACGGGTGATGCTGAAAAATCCGGTGATGTTTGTGGTGTGGGTTGGCACAATTGTGACTGCATTATTAACGATCGACCCGACGCTGTTCGGCCCGGTTCCCGGCGAAAATCAGAGAGTTTTCAACGGTTTAGTCACGTTTATTTTGTTCTTTACTTTGGTATTTGCTAATTTTGCTGAAGCGATAGCAGAAGGGCGCGGGAAAGCGCAAGCAGATGCCCTGCGATCGACCAAAGCCGACACAACAGCCCGGAAACTCCTACCAGACGGTTCAATTCAAGAAGTTAGTTCGACATCCCTGAGACGCGGCGACCAAATTAAAGTGATCGCAGGCGATGTCATTCCTGCCGACGGCGAAGTGATCGCAGGTGTCGCATCTGTAGACGAATCTGCGATCACCGGGGAATCCGCACCGGTGCTCAAGGAACCGGGTTCGGACATCGCCAGTTCCGTTACCGGCGGGACGCGCATCCTTTCCGACGAACTGACGCTGCGGGTGATGGCAGATCCGGGTAAGGGGTTTTTGGACAGGATGATCGCGCTGGTAGAGGGCGCAGAACGCTCGAAAACGCCGAACGAGATCGCGCTGACGGTGCTGCTAGCGGTGCTGACTCTGGTGTTTTTGATTGTGGTATCGACGATTCCGCCGATCGCAAATTATGTGAAAACTCCCGTGGGCGTGGTGACGCTGATTTCGCTGCTGGTGGCGCTGATTCCAACAACCATTGGAGGTTTGCTGAGCGCGATCGGCATTGCGGGCATGGATCGCGTCGCTCAGTTTAACGTGATAGCGACCTCTGGACGCGCCGTGGAGGCTTGCGGCGACGTGAATACGCTGATTTTGGACAAAACGGGCACGATCACGCTGGGGAACCGTTTAGCCGAGGAATTCATTCCGGTTAACGGTCACTCCCTGCAAGAAGTGGCGCAGGTAGCCTTGGATGGAAGCGTGTTTGACGATACTCCAGAGGGAAAGTCGATCGTCCGTTTGGCTCAGAATTTGGGCGCACAGGTGGATTTCGATCGCACCAACGCCACTGGGCTGGATTTTTCCGCAAAAACGCGGATGTCTGGCACGGATTTGCCCGATGGGACGGAGGTTCGCAAGGGTGCGGTTGATGCGGTGAAGGGTTTTGTTCGATCGCGCGGCGGCAATTTCGGGCCGGATCTTGATGCAGCTTACGAGCGAGTTTCCCGCTTGGGAGGGACACCCTTAGCTGTTTGTCAAGGCAGCGACACCTACGGCATTATCTATTTAAAAGATGTCATCAAACCGGGAATTCGCGATCGATTTGACCAACTGCGAAAAATGGGAATTCGCACCATTATGCTCACCGGAGATAACCGAATTACAGCATCAGTAATTGCCGATGAAGCAGGCGTTGACGACTTCATTGCCGAAGCCACTCCCGAAGACAAAATCGACGTAATTCGCAAGCAACAAGCCGAAGGCAAATTAGTCGCAATGACAGGAGACGGAACCAACGACGCACCCGCACTAGCCCAGGCAAACGTAGGACTCGCGATGAATTCGGGAACCCAAGCAGCGAAGGAAGCAGCGAACATGGTGGACTTAGATTCAGACCCCACAAAACTAATTGATTTAGTTACAATTGGCAAACAATTGCTGATTACTCGCGGCGCGCTGACCACATTTTCCCTAGCCAACGATATCGCTAAATATTTTGCAATTATTCCGGCAATATTTTCCCCTGTTGGCACTTTAAACGTCATGGGTTTAGCCAGCGGTCAATCCGCAGTTTTGTCGGCATTAATTTACAATGCTTTGATTATTCCCGCTTTGATTCCACTAGCATTAACTGGTGTAAAGTTTAGACCCTTGACTGCAAATCAACTGTTGCAGCGGAATATTTTAATCTACGGATTGGGCGGAGCAGTCGCGCCGTTTATCGCCATCAAAGTTATTGATGTTTTGATTACCGCCGTTGGGCTAGCATAGATCGGGAAAGCATGACAAGGATTTTGATACGGATACACGGATTAATCTCGTTCCCCGGCAGAGCCGGGCAACGCAGATCCAGAGGCTCTGCCTCAATTTTTCCCAAACAATTATCCAATAGAAAGACAGATATTTATTCCCAAAATAAGGAGAATTTATGAAACGGAATAATTTGCTAAATGATATTTTTTCCAGAGATTTCCCAGAAATTATTGAGTTAGCGCAAATGCTTTGGCAGCGCCGCCCAATCCCGGTGCAGCTATTTCTAGTAATGTGTTTCAATGCTATAGTTGCCCCCGCTGTATACGCTGCTGCAGGTGAAGATTTGACCCGAAAAGCTGTCTGGGGTTTAAGTCTCCTAGGTTTGGTGATTATCGCCCTTTCTATTTACTTGTTCGTAGTCATTTTTCAGCCGGAAAGATTTTAGTCAATAATTAACCCTTACCAAATAACCGAGCGAGGTAATTTATGAGAGAAATAATTAGAGCCATTCGCCTTACCCTGGTTTTATGGGGACTTACAGCCATTGTTTACCCTTTAATCTTGCTAGTAATCGGCCAAATTGCCTTCAACTCCCAGGCAAACGGCAGCTTAATTACCCAGCAAGGAGTTGTAGTTGGCTCTGCTTTAATCGGTCAGTCTTTCTCCTCAGAAAGATATTTTTGGGGTCGTCCCAGCACAACAAATTACAGCAGCTTTGCGACCGAAAATTACGATTCGACAAAGGCAGAAAATTTAAGTCAAAGAACAGGTATTTCGGGAGCTAGCAACCTTGCCCCCAGCAACTCGGATTTGCTGAAGCGAGGTAATGAAAAAGAGGGTTTTCAAGGGGTACAAGTTGAATTAGATCTCCTCAACAAAGCTGGTATCAAACCGACTGCAGATTTAGTCTACACCTCTGGTTCTAGCCTCGACCCGCACATTAGCTTAGAGGCAGCTCGATCGCAAATTCAGCGGATAGCAACGGTGCGATCGCTCAATCTCAATCAAGTAGAAATGTTGGTAGCTAAAAATACAGAGGGCAGATTTCTGGGCATTTTCGGTGAACCGGGAGTTAACGTCCTGCAACTGAATTTGGCTCTCGACGGTTTACAATAGTTGACAGTCAGTAGTCATTAGTCAGTAGTCATTAGTCAGTAGTCATTAGTTATTTGTTACTTGTAGCAACTGACAATCGCTAACTGAAAACTGACAATCGCTAACTGACAACTGACAACTGACAACTGACCACTCACTACTCAGCTATGATTCACTCTAGCGAACTTACCAACAATCCAGACGCGGTTTATGCCCAACCTCACCGCACTTACGATCGCACCCCCCGCCGGGGAAAGCACAAAATATTTATCGGCATGGCTCCCGGTGTCGGCAAAACGTTCCGAATGCTGGAAGAAGGACACAGGCTCAAATCTGAAGGCATTGATGTGGTAATTGGACTGTTAGAAACTCACGGGCGGAAAGAGACAGCAGCTAAAGCAGAAGGATTGGAAATAGTACCCAAAAAACAAATGCGACGCGGCGAAAAAATGCTCACCGAAATGGATATGGATGCTGTCATAGAACGCCGTCCTCAATTAGCATTAATAGACGAACTCGCTCATACAAACATTCCAGGTTCTCTGCGAGAAAAACGATATCAAGATGTCGAACAAATTCTGAATGCTGGAATTGATGTTTTCTCCACCCTCAACATTCAGCACATAGAAAGTCTCAACGATTTAGTAGCTCGAATTACCGGAGTTGTAGTGCGAGAGCGAGTGCCCGATCGCGTCCTCGAAGATGCGGACGAAATAGTCGTTGTCGATGTCACGCCGGAAACTTTAGAAGAAAGGTTGCTAGAAGGCAAAATTTATGCTGCCGAAAAAATTGAACAATCTTTAGAAAACTTTTTTCAGCGCCGTCATTTAATCGCTTTGCGAGAACTAGCCCTGCGAGAAGTCGCAGACAATGTGGAAGATGATGCTGCAACTTTAAAAGGTCAATCTTGCAACATTCACGAACGAGTTTTAGTGTGCATCTCGACTTATCCGAACTCCTTGCAACTGCTGCGGCGGGGCGCGAGGATTGCTAGCTACATGAATGCTCCATTTTATGCTGTATTTGTCAACGATCCAGACCGATTTTTAACAAAAGCAGAAAGCTTGCACGTTGAAACTTGTGAGAAACTATGTCAAGAATTTAAGGGGCTATTTTTGCGGGTAAACGGCACTAATATAGCAAAAGCGATTTCGGAGGTAGCTAAACAGTATCGCATTACTCAAATTGTGATCGGCGAAAGCCAGCAATCCCGCTGGCATTTGCTGCTGCGGGGTTCTTTGACTCAACAGTTAGTGCGATCGCTCAAACACGTAGATTTGCACATCATTGCTACTGAAAAAAGTCAGTAGTCAGTTGTTAGTTCTTAGTCAGTTGTTAATTGTTAGTTCTTAGTGGTCAGTAGTCAATTGTTAGTTGTTAGTTATTTAGCATAACAACTGCAACTTTCGGAGGATAGGAGGCTCTAGCTGATGGTGGATGCCCCAGAAGCTTTTATCTGTAAAAATCGCACTTGGTATACCTGATTAAAAGTGCGATCGCTATGGTGGATATTTACATTCTCGAGTTGCTAGCTATTGGCATCCTCCTGCTGAGCGTCACCTTGGGTTCCGGATGGATTTCGCGATTCCCTGTATCTTATGCCTTAATTTATCTACTTGTCGGTATCGGATTGGGTCCCTACGGCTCTAAGCTGATTAACTTGCGTCCCGAAGCTGAATTTTTAGAAAGACTTACAGAATTTGTAGTTATTGTTTCTCTGTTTAGTTGTGGCTTAAAAATGAACCGCCCGTTGCAATTTTGGGCTTGGAATTCCACATTGCGGCTGATCGGTTTTTTAATGCCCATTTCTATTTTCGCGGTAGCCGGTGTGGGTCATTGGTGTGTGAAATTAGATTGGGGTCCGGCGATTTTACTAGGAGCAATTCTCGCTCCCACCGATCCAGTTTTAGCCTCAGAAGTTCAGTTGGCTAATCTAGACGATCGCGATGAACTGCGCTTTGGTTTAACCTCGGAAGGCGGTTTGAACGATGCTTTAGCTTTTCCCTTTGTTTATTTCGGCATTTATTCGCTAAAAGATGACAATTGGCCGAACTGGTTTTCGCAGTGGGTAGCAGTTGACTTGATTTGGGCGATCGCCGCAGGTATCGTTATGGGAATTTTAATAGCTAAAGCCGTCACCTGGATCGATCGCCGACTCCAACGCTATCAACCGGCAGATCAATTAATGGAAGATTTCATTGCTCTCAGCACAATTCTGATTACATATTCTCTCACAGAAGTAGTCAACGGCTACGGATTTCTCGCAGTTTTTGTAGCAGGCATTGTCGTGCAGCGGAGTTACCGCAACCCAGAAAAGCCGCTTTCCCAACTGCACTTTACCGAGCGCATAGAAAAGTTAATGGAAGTAGCAACTATTTTACTATTAGGTTCGCTCCTCCGCATAGAACCTATCTTGGCTTATGGAGGCTACTCTCTCTTAGTAGCTGGATTGTTAATTTTTTTAATCCGGCCTGTGGGAGCTTGGATTAGTACGATCGGCAGTCCTTTACATCCCGCCAACCGCTTACTTTACGGTTGGTTCGGCATTCGTGGTGTCGGTTCTATCTATTATCTTACCTATGCTTTCGGTCATGGTTTGAAAGGCGAAACCGCCGAAAAAATTGCCTGGATTACTTTTACAACCATCGTAATTTCTGTGGTTCTGCACGGCATTACTTCCACCCCGTTAATGAACTGGTACGAGCGCCGAATCAAACCTAAAGTACCGGATTTAATTTAATTCATAGTCCTAGACGCATAAATACCTTTAGAAACTGGGTTTTTCGCTTCTATTAAAGATTAACCATGCAGTCTCTTCCTAAAAAAAAACTGGTTTCTGCGTCCAGGACTAATTGAGTTAGGTGTGTGACTTTGAGTTCTTCAATTACCAGTGAGATGATTGAGAGTCACGCACCCTACTAAATCTTAATTCTCGATCGCCCCCAAAGCGCACAGGGTTGCTTTCTGTACCTGAGTTATGCCCTCACTCTGAAGTTGACATCTCTCGGCATTGCCACGCATCCTACAGACGTTAAGGGACCAGAGGAGACTCGAACTCGAAAGCGCCGATGTCAATAATTCCCCCGCTAACGCGATTAAAAGGAGAGATACCCCGCTGGTCGTAAAAGGGAGGACCGATAAAAGGTCCAGACGTTAAAACAAAAGCTGGGTCGCCACCATTAATAGCGGGACTAGCCCGTTGCAGTGCCAAAGTCTGAGTCGAACCGCCGTTATCTGCCAGGGGGTTTAGTAGGGGGTCAATAGGTGCAGCAGCAGTGCCAACTTGATCGCCAACAGCAGTAAAACCCGTGCTGCCAGTACCGTCGCCAATTAAGTTGTAGCCACCGCTGGCGAAGCTGCCGAAAACGTCAGGGTCAGTGGTGGCACTGTTGAGAGCGATGATAGTATTTTTGACATTCACCGTGCCGCCGTTCCATATACCACCGCCACTTGCAGGGGAAGACAACGAGGGAAATGATGGCACACTGTTGGAGGGGTTTGCTTTGTTGCCGGAGAGAGTGCTGTTTGTCAGCGTTACCGTGCCAGCTTTGTTATAGATGCCAGCACCCCTGCTACCTGCGTTGGTTGCTGTGTTTCCAGAGAGAGTGCTGTTCGTCACCTCTACTGTGCCGTTATCGTTATAAATGCCACCACCAAACAAACCATTTTCAAAAAAACCACCCACAGTGTTACCAGAAAGAGTGCTGTTCGTCACTTTGACTGTGCCACCCTCACGGTTATAAATGCCACCACCACTGCCACCGCCCGCATCGTTGCCAGAAAGAGTGCTGCTTGTCACCTCCACAGTACCGCCTTGGTTAGAGATGGCAGCACCATTTACTCCTGCCGGAACCCCTAGGGTAAAACGCACTCCAACGTTGCCAGAGAAAGTGCTGTTTGCTACTTTGACTGTGCCTAGGCCATTGTTAGAGATGCCACCGCCATTGGTAGCGCGGTTGCCTGAGAAAGTGCCGTTCGTCACGTTTACTGTGCCGCTATTGTTTGAGATGGCACCGCCTCTGCTTGGTGCGAAGCCACTGTTGCCTGAGAAAATGCTGTTAGTCAAATTTACTGTGCCACCCTCATTGTGGATGCCACCACCACTGGGGATGGGATTCAAATTGGGGTTAAAGAAATTGCTCAAACGGTTGTTAGAGAAAGTGCTGTTGGTCGCATTTACTGTGCCGCCATTGTTGTAGATGCCACCACCCCTGCCACCTGTCACAGTGTCACCTGTCACAGTGTTGTTAGAGAGAGTGCTGTTGGTCACATTGACTGTGCCACCGTCGTTATAGATGCCGGCGCCGTCTCTTGTATAACCATTGGCGATGGTTAATCCATCAAAAGTCGCACTGACTCCACTGTTTACCTTGAAAATCCGGTAAATTCCGCCCGTATCCAGCCGTACTGTCAAGTTGCTAGAACCAGTGTTATTAGTAATAGTGACATCGCCACTAATCTCAGGTAATACTCCTGTGAGATTGATTGTCTGTGGCCCGGCTGGCAGATTGAAAGTAATAGTATCATTCCCAGTAAAAGCGTTAGCATTCAGCAGTGCTTGTCGAAACGAACCTTCTGCCAGACTGTAGTCTATCAGGCTGTCATTGCTATTGACAACTACAGTATCATTGGCTGCGATCGCGACAGTAGTATTGTTTTGGTTAGCATCAACTTGGTAATTCCCATCTGCTAGTTTCAGCTTCAGCGTCTCCTGTGCCTCAGCATGGATATCATCGACAGCCATGAGGCTCACATCTACAAAATTTTGTCCCTCCGGGATGGTGACAGTGACATTTGAACTGTTGACAGAAAAGCCACCACCGCTGAGGGTGTAGTCGCTAGGTTTAGTTGGATTGTTGCTACTACCGTCTATTGCTAGGTTGACTGTTAAGTTGCCGCCACCCTCACCCGTGCGACTGATGCGAAAAGTGGCTGGATTGTTGCCTGTTTCTGATGCTGCCTCATCTATAGCAGCGATGCTGACCGTTGGCAAAATGTCATCGTTAATAATAGTGAAGCTAGCAGTTTGCTGACTTCCTAAAATTCCCCTGCCTACTGGATTAACTAATTTCAAATTAATCTCTTCGTCTGGTTCGAAAATCGTATCTCCCACAAGAGGAATTGATACTGTTTTGGATTCTTCGCCGCTGGCAAAGTTGATAGTAACTGGCAGATTGTTAATGTAGTCTTCGGTAACAGTAGCTGTGGAAGTTGTATCTAGTTCCACTTGAACGCTGACTGCCCCTTCGGTGCTGCCAGTGCGTTGAACTGTGGCGACTATTTCGGAAGTGCCACTCGGGCCCTCGTCGGCCCTGTAGCTAGAGGTGCTGAATTCTAAGATACTGGGGGTTGATGTTGAGGTAACTGGAGCGAGTGAGGTGGTGAAATTGGCGGCTCCGATACTGCTGCTGTTAATACCTTTTAAAATAGCGAGATATTCGCCTGTCACGTTATCTCGAACGATCGTATCTCTGGCAAAATCGCCTGTTCCTTGAGAGATATTCAAGTCTTGAAATTGCAAGCCTCCATCGAGTCCTATTAAGTCTGTACCCAGGCTAAAGTCGGTAATCAAGTCCGCATTGGCAAGAGTAGAACTGCCGGTATTAACCGAATTATTTTGTACTCGGCTGATGACAAAAATGTCGTCACCATCGCCACCGCTTAAAGTATCGGCACCGCTATCTCCAAATAGGACATCATTGCCTTCATTTCCAGATAGCAAATCATTTTCTTTGCCGCCGCGCACAACATCGTTTCCCTCCCCTCCTTCGAGGGTATCATTACCGTTATCGCCAAACACCCAATCCTCGTTGGCGTCGCTTTGAACCTTGTCACTATCTTTGCCGCCGTAGAGGGTATCATTGGCTTGGTTGCCCAAGATGTAGTCATTACCTTGGTTGCCAAAGATTCGATCGTCTCCTTCTGCGCCAAACAGGGTATCATCGCCTTGTTTGCCCGAGAGTGAGTTACTTCCAGGAAAGCCAATTAAAACATCGTTGTTGGGGGTACCTTCAAGTGTAGCCATTTTTTTGATAGATGCTAAGTGATGGTTGTGGCTCTAGCGTGGATCTCGCGGGTTGGGCGAAGCGATCGCGATTTCCATCGCGCGCGTAGTGCGATATTGCAAATTAGAATTTATGACGCTGCCAATATTATTAAGTTTCGCAGTTGGGCTGCCCAAAGGAAGTGCGTAGGCTTTACTATCTACTACTGTTTTGTTTAGCGATTAAACTGGTTTCATTCAGCCCGCGTCAAGGTGCGATCGATCAACTTTACCTCATCCTATCGGTAACAAAATTTATTGTCTCGCGCTGTTGAAAAAAAATCAGAGCGAGCTCGCGAGCGACTGCAACGAAATTTCAAGCATTAGGAAGCCTTCTTCACCACGTTGACAGGGCTGACTGGTTTCACCCCAACTAATAAAGCGAGTTCCCGCCACTTCCAATAACAGTCTGCATCGGTAAAACCAATTTCTCTAAACCACCGCAGTTGCGTTTCCACATCCAGCAATTTATTAGACGGATCGTCTGGCGAATCGCTAATACCAATTGCTTCTCGAAATTTATCATGCAAAGCGGGAGTTGGTGACGCTACGTGCTCCAAATTGCAAAAAATGCCTCCGGGCTCCAAAAGCTCGAAAATCTCGGTGTAAAGCGAACGTTTGCGATCGTCTGCTACATGATGGATTGCAAAACTAGAAACAACCGCATCAAACTTGCCTAAATCCGGCAGCGATTCGTCAAAATTGTGTTCGATTATAGTGACATTCTGGTCATCAGCAAAGCGAATTCTGGCTTTTTCCAGCATTGTCGGCGAAAAGTCGATCGCCACACATTCAACATTTGGTCGATCGCACTTAAGCAGACCCAGCAATCGCCCGTCTCCCGTGCCCACATCCAGAATTCGCTTCACATTTTTCGGGACTTCCTCCAACAAAACCGCTTCACCTTCAGTGCGGTGAGGAATTCCATCAGCTTTAGCAAGATACCACAAAGCGTGTTCCGCAGAAGTCCAAAGATTCACTTGACTCATAAATTTTTAATCCTCATAAAGCTCGCCATTTTTACGAGTAAAAATCCAACTGTTCCCGTTAGCTTTCGCAATTAGATCGTCATCTGGGTAATTAGCTGAATCACCAGAAGTGCGATCGCCAATTTCGAGATAAACAACATCTGCATCTGAACGGTTGACTAAATGATGCCCATCTCCATCACCTGCCGGAAAACCCGCCGCCATACCCGGTTTCAGCACTTGCTCTCCCGAATTTGTAATCAGAGTAACTTCCCCTTCCAGAACATAGATTAACTCATCTTGCCGGGTGTGCCAATGTCGGAGAGCAGAACAACTTCCCGGCGCAAGTCTCACCAAATTCACCCCAAAATTCTGCAATCCGGCAGCATTGCCCAAGCGTTTTTTAACTCTTCCCGCAACAACCGATTGAAATTGCTGAGGGTACTTGGAACCCGTAATTTCCGGCACATTTTCAGGATTGATAATCATATAATAGTCCTGGTAGCAGTTGTCAATTCTCTCTTCATTCTCTTCCTTCGCGTCCTACACGACGAAAGCGGTTCATTTTTCTGTTTTTATTATTACAAAACACGCTTAAATTCAAGATAAATACAATTTTATAGCACTTACCAGATCCCCGCTACTCTCGCCTCCCACCTCCGACAGTTCCCCCAACTCATTAAGAATGTGTTATAAATATTGAGATTCATTAAGAAATATTGCTCAAATGCTCGTTTCCCCCTCCGGCGTCAGCAAACTCAAAGAATCTTTAAAAGAAAAAGTATTCTTTGGGAATGAGCCAACCCCCGAACTCATAGCCATCTTACTGATTTACTTCGTCCAAGGCATTCTCGGACTCGCCCGCTTAGCCGTCAGCTTCTTCCTCAAAGACGAACTAGGCATGAGTCCGGCCGAAGTCTCCGCCATGCTGGGCGTCGTCGCCCTACCTTGGATTATCAAACCCGTGTTCGGCTTCATGTCGGACGGCTTGCCGATATTCGGCTACCGCAGACGCCCTTACATCGTCCTCTCCGGGCTGCTGGGAACCTTAGCATGGGTGAGCCTCGCAACAATTGTACACACACCGCTTGCCGCTACAGGCGCGATCGCCCTGAGTTCCCTCTCCCTCGCCGTCAGCGACGTAATCGCCGACTCCCTGGTAGTCGAAAGGGCCAGAAAAGAATCAGTTACCGACGCCGGTTCCCTGCAATCCTTGTCTTGGGGCGCTTCAGCCCTTGGCGGACTAATTACCGCCTACCTCAGCGGTTCCCTGCTGCAACACTTCAGCACCCACACAATATTTTTAATCACCGCATCTTTCCCGCTAATTGTATCAGCAACAGCTTGGTTAATTGCCGAAGAAAAAACCAACAAAAGAACAGACTTTGAAACAGTCAAAGACCAATTCAAACAACTACGACAAGCTGTTACCCAAAAAACAATTTGGCTGCCCACCGCCTTTCTCTTCCTCTGGCAAGCCACCCCAAGCTCAGACTCCGCCTTCTTCTTTTTCACCACCAACGAATTAGGCTTTCAACCAGAATTTCTCGGCCGAGTGCGCCTCGTTACCAGCATTGCAGCCCTCGCCGGCATCTGGCTGTTTCAACGCTTCCTCAAAACAGTTCCATTTCGAGTAATTTTTGGCTGGTCAACCGTCCTTGCGGCTGCTTTGGGCATGACTACTTTATTATTAGTAACTCATGCCAACCGAGCTTTAGGAATTGACGATCAATGGTTCAGCATCGGAGACAGCCTGATCCTGACAGTAATCGGACAAATTGCTTATATGCCGGTGCTCGTACTCTCCGCCAGATTGTGTCCCCCAGGCGTCGAAGCAACTTTATTTGCCGTGTTAATGTCAGTCACCAACTTAGCAGGACTTATTTCCCACGAAGGCGGCGCACTTTTGACCCACTTGCTAGGAATTACGGATCGCAATTTCGATAACCTCTGGCTGCTAATTGTCATCACAAACCTCTCCACACTTCTGCCCCTACCCTTCTTAAATTGGCTGCCCGCCGATAGTACAGAAAGCGCCGATCCAAATTCTCAAAAGTCTCTTCCCGTATTAGAACCAGAAATCGGCAGTTCCAAACCAGGCGGACAGCATTTCATGCCCGAATACTTTCCCGACTTAGTACCGACAGTAAGGTCACAAAGCCGCACCGCAGACAGCAAATAAACGCAGGCACACACGGATTTTGACACGGATACACGGATGAATTTAACTGTGTTTCCCAATTCTCCGATTTTCCTTCTCTCTGCGCCCTCTGTGTTCTCTGCGGTTAAATCAATAAAAGCTTATTCTACCAATGCCAAACTTACAGATTTCTCAACCTCAAACCGCAGCTCAAAACGTATCATACGATCGCACAGACTGGCAGCGCGGTTACGAATCCCAACCCAACGAATCCGACTACTGGATTGACGACATAGAAGGCGAAATCCCCGCCGGCTTGCAAGGCACATTCTTTCGCAACGGGCCCGGATTATTGGATATCAACGGCCAGCGCATCCACCACCCGTTTGACGGTGACGGGATGGTTTGTGCGATCGCAATATCCGAAGGCCGCGCCCATTTCCGCAACCGATTCATACACACAGAAGGCTATCTCGCCGAACAAGAAGCCGGAAAAATCCTCCACCGAGGCGTTTTCGGCACACAGAAGCCAGGGGGCTGGCTAGCCAACATCTTTGATGTCAAAATCAAAAACATTGCCAATACCAACATCATTTATTGGGGCGACAAACTGCTAGCACTTTGGGAAGCCGCACAGCCCTACAGACTCGACCCCCGCACCCTAGAAACACTCGGCTTAGATACTCTAGACAGCATCTTGGAACCCGGTGAAGCCTTCGCCGCCCACCCCAGAATTGAAAAAGGGAAAAATGGCAAAGGAGACAGATTAGTAAACTTTTCTGTCAAGCCCGGTTTGTCGAGTACCATCACGATTTACGAACTCGACGAAAGTGGCAAACTTTTGCAGCGTCATGCCCATGCAATACCGGGTTTTGCCTTCCTGCACGACATGGTAATTACCCCGAATTACTGTATATTCTTCCAAAATCCCGTCAGCTTCAATCCTCTACCATTCGTGTTAGGATTGCGGAGTGCCTCCCAGTGCATTAAATTTTCGCCAAACAAGCCAACGCAAGCAATTTTAATTCCCCGCAACGGCACTGACGAGGTAAAGATATTAGAAACCGAACCTTGTTTTGTCTTCCACCACTGCAACGCATGGGAAGAAGGAGATGAAGTTTTTGTAGATTCAGTTTGTTACGAATCATTTCCAACTGTAGAAGCGGACGGCGATTTTCGCGAGGTTGATTTTGAAAGCGTTCCAGCGGGGGAATTGTGGCGCTTTAAGTTAAATTTGCAAGACAAAACGGTACAGCATCAAGTTGTTGAAACTCGGTGCTGCGAGTTTCCGACTCTGCATCCCAATAATGTGGGACAGCCTTACCGATATCTTTATATCGGTGCTGCTGATGCTCCCACGGGAAATGCTCCTTTGCAAGCTATCCTCAAAATAGATTTCGTGACGGGTGAAAGGCAAATTTGGAGTGCGGCACCACGCGGTTTTGCGGGGGAACCGGTGTTTGTTACCCGTCCCGATGCTGTGGCTGAGGATGACGGCTGGCTGCTGCTTTTAATGTATGATGCAGCTAATCATCGATCGACCTTAGTGATTTTAGATGCTCGCGATATTACCAAAGGCCCGGTAGCGCGCTTGCGTTTAAAACAGCACATTCCCTACGGTTTGCACGGAAGTTTCACACCAAATGTACTGCTTCCTATCGGTTCGTAGTTCGGCTACTATGGGCGGGCAGGATGCCCACCCCACAAAAAAGAAAATTGAACTCTTTAGGAACAGGCATCTTGCCTGTTCCTAAACAAGTAATTGAGAATGGTCTAATATCTCACTTTTAACCGAATTTAGCTATGAGCCAGGGGTTTACACCCCGGGCTGACTGACTGCGGAGAGTGCGGGAAATACTAACAACAATTTACACAGAAAAATCCATAGTAAATGCAAACAGTCAACAAATTTAATCTAAAAAAAATACTTATTTTAATTTGCAGTCTGGTCGCAATTTTCGCAATCATCTTATCTATATACTCTCACAATGCTAACGCTCAAGAGCCTTATAATTCATCTCCAGAAAGCACTGTAGCGTCCAAAGGGTTGGTTGAGGTCAAAATGACATTAATTGCCGTTGATCCCATTAAAAACGAACTAGAAGCCCGCTTGCAGTTTGAACTCAAAGGTATCTATAAAAAAGGGCCAACTTACCCGGCTCAAGACTTGTTGATGACAGTTAACGGCGCAAACGTACAGGATTCGGAAATTACCTTTAAAGAAGGCAAACCGATGATTGTCCCTGCATTGAAGTTTAACTTAGTCAAAGGAAAAATTAACAATTATCCGTTTGACAGGCACATTGCTAAAGTAGCTATTTCGATTGATCCGCTGCCTTCGATTGGGAAAAAGTTTGCTCCCTTTGAACTGAATCCCGTGCCGCTGGAATTTAAGTTCCATGCCGATGTTCCAGGTTTCGACATCAGCTATAAGCCGATGGAAGAGAATTCATCTATCTTTATTTATATCGATGTTTCTGCAACTCGATCGCTGCCGGTGAAATTCTTTGCGTTAGTGATAATTGTGATCATGTGGGTGCTGTCAATTATGGCGCTTTTGCTAGCATTAAAAGTGATGAAATCAGGCAAGTTGCCGGAAGTGGGAATGTTGAGTTGGACTGCTGTCATGCTGTTTGCTTTTCCCGCAATTCGCAACGCTCAACCGGGGGTGCCTCCCGTGGGAACTGCCAGCGATTTCCTTTCCTTTTTTTGGACGGAAATTATAGTTGTGGTGGCGTTGGTGATTATCGGTAGCTGTTGGTTAAAGCGGTATCATCCGCCGATTGAATGATTTTAGATTTTAGATTTTATATTGGAATAATTTACCCCCGATATAAATCAGGGGGATTGTAGCTTGGATACTTTCAATTAACAGCCAAAAGTCAAGTGTTAACTAAATTAAAAGATTCAATTTTTGACTTCCAAATTCTCAATATCCTTTGCGGGTACGCCCAAACCGCGCAAGATAGTAAAAGCCATAATTCGATATCCCGATTGATTTGGGTGCACTCCATCTGCAGCCAACAAATTCAGAGTTTTACCCGCGTGCTTTTGATACGTGCCAATAACTTCCCGAAAAGGCGCATTCAAATCAATAAACAAGCACTTATTCTCTAACGCAATTTCTTGCATCGCGGCAACATACTGTTGCAACCTGCGATTTTCTGGGCCGTCGATACTTTCCCCTATCAGAGTAGGAGAAAGCAGTACAACTCGAATTCCTGCGGCTTTTGCCGCCAGCACCATTTGAGTTATTTTCTCCCGATATTCTGCCACTTGCACTCCTGCAGACCAGTTGCCTTCCGGATAAAACTGATTGTTTGGGAAGTCGAAGAAAGCGTTCCAAACGTCGTTGACTCCGACATTAATCATCACTAAACCTGGCTTTTGGTCGATCGCATCTTTCTGGAAGCGCGCTTGCATATCAGTCGATTTGTTACCGCCGATCCCGGCGTTGATGATTTCGATTTTGCGATCGGGATAAAGGGCATTCAGATAGCGTTCCAGCAGCCAAACGTAACCTCCGGGGTATTTCCCCGCCTCGGTGATGCTGTCGCCCACTATCACAATTTTGCGCTTGCCAGTGAGCAAGTTCTGGATTTCTGGTGCCGGTGTTGCTTGGGATACGGATTCTTTAAACACTGGAATTAAGGAGTGAGGAAGGTTGAAGGCGATAACAGCAGCAATTACGGCAATGGCAAGTCTAATTAAAAATTGCCTCAGCCGGGGTTTGGGACGGGGCGATAGCGCATTGGGAGACATTACGCAGATTCCTATTAAAACTCTAACTATTTATGTCTGCAATAATATTATCCATTGCAGGGGTTTTTGTCACTTATTTCAATAACTCAGTCATGGACTAACAAAAACCTGGTTTGGACGCCACATCCTAAGTTATAAGCCTTAAGGCAGAAACCTGGTTGTTGACCCCGCCTGCGTAAGTTGTACAGGTGAAATCACTGAGGTTTTTGTTGCCCCGATCAGTCCGTGTAATTCCCATCACAAAAAAGTTCGCCCAATGTCACATGATTTCTGCTACTTACGGCACAACTTGAGCAGGTGTTCGCAGTTTATAATATTATTGATTAGTTCAGGAAACAACTTTTCATGCGAGGTTAAAGCAATGGTAGCAAATTCAAATTTTTTATATCCTCAAAATCGCTATTACGGTGAGGTAAAACCAGAGAATTTGGTATTTAATGCGAATTTACAAGAGTTTTCTCAGCGAGTGGGTTACATCAGTTCCTTGACATCTAACGGTAAAATCTCTGTGGAACAGGCATTTACTCAGATCCAAACACTGTGGGAACAGGTGGAAAAGTCGAAAAAGCAGTTGGGAATTGGCGAAAATCCATTTTCAGCTTGAATAATTAGCGGTTGGCTTGGAAGTTGAGTTACGCGCCATTGATGCCGATCGATTAATCCACAGCTTAAGATGAAAAATGAAAAAGTAGCTAGTGGCGATCGACCTTTTTGCCTATGAGTTCTGATTTAGTACCCCTCCTTCCCAAAGTATCCGTCGGCCGCCGCGCCGCGGCCCTCTGCATCGACGGAATCGCAGTTTGGCTGCCCAGTTTGCTTCTGGGCAATAATGCGATTGTCCAAACCATATTTTTTGTCCTGCTGTGGCTGATCATGCGCGTAGCCATCGTCAGGAAAAACCAAGGTCAAAGTCTGGGGCGCTGGGCCTTGGACATGAAAATTGCCGATACCAGATTCCACCGGACTCCCGGAGTGCAAGAACTCTGCAAGCGCGAAGCCTTACTGGGCTTTTGCGCCGCCTTAGCCTTCGCAGGTATAGGTGGACTCACATCTACCAACGCCGCCGTCTTGCTGCTGATGCTGCCCCTGGCGATCGACTGTAGCGTTGCCCTCACCTCCGCCGAAAGATTTCCCCAAGCTTTCCACGATCGCATCGGCGGGACGATCGTCGTCGGAACCCGCCGTGGCTACTCCCTCGACATCAAAGTTAGAAGATTGCTTGACCAAGTGCAGAGCAATGTGAGAAGATAATAAATTGTGTTTAAATTAGTCGAAATTTATTTAGAATTATGGCTAAAGGCGTCCGCATCATAATTACTCTAGAGTGTACTGAGTGCCGTACAAACGTAAGCAAACGCTCAAAAGGCGTGTCTCGGTACACCACCACCAAGAACCGTCGCAACACGACGGCGCGGCTGGAACTCAAAAAGTTCTGCCCCCATTGCAACAGCCACACTGCCCACAAAGAGATCAAGTAGTGATTAGTCATTAGTCCTTAGTCATCAGTCATCAGTTGTTGGCAATTGATATTGAGCCGCGAAAAGCAAATAACTAACCAATGCTTTCCTAACGGCTAGCAACTAACGGCTAATAACTAAAAACTCACAATCAACAGTCAACAAACAACAGTCAACAAACAACAAACCATGACTTATTTTCGCCGGCGCGTTTCGCCCATCAAACCAGGAGACCCGATCGACTACAAAGATGTCGATTTGCTCAAAAAATACGTCACAGAACGCGGTAAAATTTTGCCCCGCCGGATTACCGGTTTGACAGCAAAACAGCAGCGAGACCTGACCAGAAGCATCAAAAGAGCAAGAATTGTAGCTTTGATGCCCTTCGTAAACCAAGAAGGTTAACAGGATTTGGGATTTTGGGTTTTAGATTTTGGACTGGGAATAAGACTTGCGCGAAAAAAACGTCTTTCTGTAATTAGTAGTGCAGCAAGAATGCAGCGAAATAATCGCGAAATAGGGTTAAGAGTCGCCGCAGCGCAAGTCTTAATCACAAGTCAAAAGTTAAAAAAAAAGCAAGAAGAAAAAACAACTTTTTAGATTTTAACTTTCACAATTGACCAGAAAAATTGCCAATATCCAAAATCTAAAATCGCAAGCTCGAAACTCGATAAGTGGCTACTGTAAAAATCCAAAATCTCAAATATAAAGCTGGCAAGTGGAGAAGGGAACGTTAGTAGAATTTAGAGTGCACGGCGACCGCCGTCTGGCAGTTGCCGATCGCCCCGACGGCAAGAAAAACTGGGTGGTGGTAGACGAAAACGGTCAACCGCACAGCATACCGCCCAAACAAATCACCTACGAAGTAGTCGGAGAAACTTACAAACCCTCCGATATTCCCCAATTTCTCAAAGAAGTAGAAGCCTACTCAGATCCGTCGAGTTTGGAAGTCGCTTGGGAACTTTTAGTCGGTGACGGAGAAACAGCAGATCCCGAATCCCTGGCAATGCTGTTATTTTCTGAGAGTAGTGCGGCCCAGTGTTACGCGGCCTACTGTTTGCTATCAACAGATAAGCTGTATTTCAAACAAAAGGGCGATCGCTACGAACCGCGACCGGCAGCCCAAGTAGCCGAAATCAAACACCAGCAAGAAGTAGAACAGCAGCGACACCAAGAATCCCAAGGATTTTGGGATCGAGTCAAACAGCGGCTGGCAGGGGAAAATGTAGATTGGGAAAATAGCGATCGAACTCGCCTCGACGCCCTAGAACGCTTTGCCCTCCTCGGAGAAGAAGCAACGCACCGCACCCCAGCCTTAGAAACTTTAGCCAGCTTACAACGATCCGAAAACCCTGAAGCAGCATTTGGTCTCCTAGTCGATCTCGGCCTCTGGAGTACCCACGAAAACCTGTTTTTGCGGCGCAGCCAAATTCCCCTACAATTCTCCGCAAAGGTATTAGAAGTGGCCCAACGCTGCCTAGAAAATCCCCCAACCGACTCCGACACAAATCGTCTCGATTTAACTCACCTCAAGGTTTACACGATCGACGACGAAAGCACCACGGAAATCGACGACGGCCTCAGCTTAGAATTCCTCGAAAACGGCCAGCAGCGCCTGTGGATACACATCGCCGATCCCACCCGCCTGCTTTCCCCCGGAGACGAACTCGACCTCGAAGCCAGAAAGCGCACCACTACGGTTTACCTGCCCACGGGAATGATCCCCATGTTTCCCCCAGCTTTGGCAACCGGGCCGATGAGTTTAATTCAAGGCAAAGAGTGCAGCGCCCTCAGCTTCAGTGTCACCTTAGACGAAATCGGCGCGGCTCAAGATTACAGCATCCACATCAGCACCATCAAACCCACCTACCGCTTGACCTACGATGACGTAGACGAAATGCTGGAGTTGGGAATCGAAGCAGAACCGGAAATAGCAGCGATCGCACAAGCAGCAAAACTGCGCCAAAAATGGCGGGAAGCCCAAGGCGCAATCAGCATTTTCATGCCCGAATCAGTCATCAAAGTCAACGGCGACGACATCAAAATCCACGTCATCGAGGACTCCACAGCCCGGATGCTAGTAGCCGAAATGATGATTTTAGCCGGCGAACTAGCCGCCCGCTACGGTCAAGCTCACAACCTGCCCATACCCTACCGCTATCAGCCACAGCCCGAACTCCCTCCCGATGAAGAACTGCTAGCCGTACCTGCAGGCCCCGCCCGCGCTTGCGCCGTGCGTCGGTGTATGCCCCGCAGCGAAATGGGCCTTACCCCCGGACGCCACGCCGGCTTGGGTTTGGAATTATACACTCAAGTTACTTCCCCGATCCGTCGCTATACCGACTTGCTGACTCACTTCCAAATCAAAGCCCACCTGCGGGGCGAACCACTGCCTTTTTCCGCCGAAGAAATACAGGACATTGTGATGTGTCTCGGCACCGCAGTTAAAGAAGCATCCACCGTCGAACGCCAAACTAACCGCTATTGGGGATTGGAATATTTGCGACGCAACCCCGATGAAGTTTGGGAAGCTTTAATGCTGCGCTGGCTGAGAGAAGACAGCAATCTCGGATTGATTTTATTGGAAGAGTTGGGTTTAGAATTGGCAATGCGATTTGGTCGATCGGTCGAAATAGGCGATCGACTAGAAGTCAAAGTCACCCACTGCGATCCGCGATCGGATGTCATTAACTTCCAGGAAATGATATTTGAAGCCGCACAATAGGATTTTAGATTTTAGATTTTAGATTTTGGATTGCAAAAATCTGTGTTGAAGGCTGAAACTGAGGAGAAATCTCGTTTTTAGTAGAGTTTCTGACCCCCTCGCATCCCCCTTGTCAAGGACAGGGGGGTAAAAAAGATGATGGTTTCATATCTAGTCCTGTAAAATAATCGTAATTCTTGTCAGGGCTAGTTCACCCACGATCTGTAATATAAGCCAGGCATCCCGTAAACCCGCCCCGACCAAAATATTGGGGTCGATCGACTCGACATCATATCCGATCCCAGAGGGGCAATACTTTTGACGTTAAATTGACACGCTTTGCTATCTCCTCTGTTCCTCCGTGTCCTCCGTGTCCTCTGCGGTTAATAAAAAAACTTCAGCATCATAAAAATTGGAAAATTTTACCGCAGCCTAGTAATCTAAAATTTAAAATTTAAAATCCCAAAATGCCCAATTCAATTAGCCAAGTTCAGCCGCCACTGGAATTCATACCCCCAGCCTACAACCCGCTAGTGGTGCAAGGTTGTAAGCAAATATTCCCGTGGTGGCTGCGATTTCGGACGAGTATCAGCCACGTTCAAGCCGAAAACGTCGAAACCCTCGCCGAACTATTCCACCAATTTCAAAATCAGAAAGTTCGCTTCTTGCTAGCCTTTCGCCACCCCAACTCAGACGATCCCTACTGTTTGGGACAACTAATTTGGAAACTCGTTCCCCAGGCAGCGCGCGCCAAAGGCATTCCCCTGCAATTCCCGGTACATTCCCACTTTATCTACGATCGCGGCATTCCCCTGTGGGCCGGTGCCGGAGTCGGCTGGTTGTATTCCCAACTCGGTGGTACTCCGATTGTTCGCGGTAAAATCGATCGCGTCGGATTGCGATCGGCCCGCAATTTATTTGCCAACAGCCAATTCCCGATCGCCGCTGCCCCAGAAGGCGCCACCAACGGTCACAATGAAATAGTTAGCCCCCTCGAACCGGGAATTGCTCAAATGGGCTTCTGGTGCGTTGAAGATTTGCTGAAAGCCGGACGCACTGAAAAAGTTTTAATTGTGCCGATCGGCATTCAATACCGCTATATCAACCCACCTTGGCAACCCCTAGAAAAACTTTTAACTCAATTAGAAATTGATTGCGGACTGCCACCATTAGATCGCACCGAAATCGAAAATTTAAATACTGCAAATTCCGCTTCCGAAAACCACAATCACAAATTCCAATATCTGCGCCTAATTCGACTTGGCAGCCATTTGCTAGCAGTAATGGAAGAATTTTACAGCCGTTTTTATCATAAAAATTTACACCCTGAAACATCTATTTTGACATCATTATCGCTACCAGAAAAAACGGGAAATGATTCGGGCAATGAAGTAATGATGGCTCGACTGAAAGCTTTGTTAGACGTGGGTTTGCAAGTAGCAGAAGAATATTTTAACTTAAAGCCCAAAGGCAGTTTAATAGACCGCTGCCGCCGTCTGGAACAAGCAGGCTGGGAGTATATTTATCGAGAAGATATCAAAGATATTGCAGCACTTTCTCCCTTAGAAAGAGGATTAGCCGATCGCCTCGCTGAAGAAGCAAGTCTTCGGATGTGGCACATGAGACTTGTAGAAAGTTTCGTGTCCGTCACGGGCAGGTACGTCGAAGAACAACTGACAGCAGAACGTTTGGCAGAAACAACTTTACTGCTGTGGGACGTACTGGCTCGCATCAAAGGGGGAAATCCTTTCGGTCGCCCCAAGTTGGGCAAACAGCAAGTACAAATGACCGTGGGCGAACCCATATCAGTGAGCGATCGTTGGGATCGATATCAAACCAGCCGCAGGTTAGCAGTTGCCGAACTCACTCAAGACTTGCAATCAGCTTTAGAAGCAATGATTAAATCTTAATTACTCAGATAAACAAGAGCTTCTAGGGAAGAAGGAATATATATGTTTATTCACTACGTTTTTTTTGTGTGAATTATAAACAAATTGTTATAGACTTTTGGAAGAGGTCTAATGAACCGCAAACCCTCGCTCGACAATGAACCAATAAAAATTAGCGATGACTAACAAACCTATCGATTTGTCTACTAACTCAATTAAGGTAAAACTGCTAAATAATTTAGCGCAGGAATTGCTCACACCACTCACTTCTGTCCTCGGCATGGCAAGCGTGTTGAAACAAGAAATTTATGGCCCATTAACGAGCAAGCAAAAAGAATATATTGACGTGATCCAAGACAGCAGCCGCTCTTTGCGATCGCTAGTTGAAGAAATTTTGGAACTGGCAGAACTAGATGATTCCGCTTTCACCTTGAAGCGAACCGCAGTCGATATAGAAACTTTGTGCCAGCAGGTTGTGACAATCCTATCCTCGGCGGCAAGTAGACGAGAGCAAGAAATTAATTTGTCGATGGGGCCCGGGTCGCGCATCTGGTTGGTAGATAAAGATAAGGTTCAGCAAATGCTGCACCACTTAATTTTTAGCATTATTCAATCTGCTGGGGCAGGCAGCGTGATTCGAGTCCACGTTTCTCGGAAAGAAGACGGTATCAACATCGGAGTTTGGGTTTTTCATCCTTGGTTAGGGGAAAGTTTGCCCCATGCTAAACTCTACACCGACTACTTGTTGAATGCCGGATCTGGTAGCGGTTCGCCATCCAACTCCGAAACCGACTCCCTCGGACTCGAACCGCAATTCCCGACACAGGGTTCGCAGCGCTTAACGCTGGCGTTTTCTGAGTTGGCGGCTTTGGTGGCACAGAATGCAGAGGATAGCGCACCTGTTTTAGCTGGTTACGGGGCGCGGGAACGCTTGGGGCTGCTGCTTTGCTGCCAATTGGTGGAAATTCAAGGCGGTCAACTCTCGATTCAAGGAACCCCGGAATCTGGATATCGCTACGTGCTCTGGCTGCCCTGCACAAATGCTACGGAATTGTTGGAAGGCTAAAGAAGGAAGAAGGAAGTTCGGCAACGGATTTTCTAACGGATGTAACGGATGGAAAGAAGAAGGAAGAAGAAACAAGTCATTTGTTAATTAATACTGAGATGTTGCACCATTCTCAATAAGCCTTTTAGGCGCGGACTCGCGTGCCCCACCCACAAGAAATTTATTTTTTGGGGAGCCGACCAGAAAAGCCTTCAGGAAGAATGGCGCAAGATTGGAGTTACTACCAATTGTCCATGCTTTTAGACTCAATTCCCCATTCCCAATTCCCAATAATCAATCTAAAAATGAATTCAGTTTGGCAACAGTTAACTCTGGCAAATTTGCCACTCTCTCAGTGGCAAAGTAGAAGTTATTTATTCAATTTGGCGATCGGCTCTTTACGCAGTTGGCGACAAAGTAGCTGGCTGATGCAGTGGGCAGAACCATTGGGTTTTGTTTTGCTGGCCTTGACTTTCGGTTTTGCGCCGTTTGTAAACAATGCCTTGGTGGGGGTGTTGATGACGGCTAGCGCTGCATTTTGGGTACTGCTAACTGTTTCGGACGATCGCGAGATCCCCTTCACGCCGATTCACTTGCTGGTACTGCTGTACTGGGGCATAGCCACTGTCGCAACAGCGATGTCGCCGGTGAAAGTCGCCGCTGCTACTGGTTGGAGCAAGCTAACGCTGTATTTGCTGTTTTTTGCGCTGATGGCTCGGATATTGCGATCGCCCCGTTGGCGATCGTGGTTAATTGCCCTATTTTTGAACGTCTCTCTAGTTGTCAGTTTCTACGGCGTGCGGCAGTGGATTGACAAAGTGCCGCCATTAGCTACTTGGAACGATCCGACTTCTACTCAAGCCAATGTCACGCGAGTTTACAGTTTTCTGGGAAATCCTAACTTGCTTGGTTCCTATTTACTGCCAGCTATTGCATTGAGCGCCGCCGCACTTTTTGTGTGGAAAGGATGGGGAACAAAAATTTTAGCGCTGACGATGCTGATAGTGAATTGCGCGTGTTTGCGCTACACGGACAGCCGAGGTGCTTGGATCGGTTTTGTGGCTCTACTGGTGGTATTTTTAGTGCTGCTGTGGTACTGGTACAGCCCTTTGATGCCTCGGTTCTGGCGAACTTGGGCGCTGCCGTTAGGGTTAGGAGGTTTGGCTGGGGCCTTAATTTTGGGAGTGGCTTTAGTGGAGCCTCTGCGCGATCGAGTTTCGAGTATGTTTATCGGCCGAGGTGACAGCAGCAACAATTTTCGGATTAATGTTTGGACGGCAGTGATTGACATGATTCGCGATCGCCCAATTCTCGGAATTGGCCCGGGAAACACTGCTTTTAATAAAGTTTATCCGCTTTATATGAAGCCGAGATTCACTGCTTTGAGCGCTTATTCCGTGCTGCTGGAAATTGCGGTGGAAACCGGTTTTATCGGTTTAATGTGTTTCCTTTGGCTGATGACTGTCACCGTCAATCAAGGTTTGTTGCAGATAAAAAATCTGCGGGATGCACAATTTAACATCTCTAATTTAGAGGAAGAATCCCGAAATCCCAAATCTCAAATCCCAAATCTCAAATCGAATCAGGGGTTTTGGTTGATTGGGGCGATCGCAACTTTAGCCGGCATGATGGCCCACGGTTTTGTCGATACCGTTTGGTACCGACCAGAAGTTAATATGCTGTGGTGGTTGATGGTGGCGATTATTGCTAGTTTTTACAGCAACTCGCACCATCAGGAAGATTCAGCTTTGACGGAGGGCGAGTAGATAGAAGTGCTGGCGGGGCTTTCTCCCCGCCCGGTGCGGTGCGGATGCGAGCAAGAGGGTGTTGCTCCTGACATCATCCGCTTTCGCATCACTTGAAACCATTTTCCAGCAAGGATTCCACCCCTTATATCAAATCCGTTAGCATCGGAATAGTAAATTCAAGTTCGCTGTTCACTGTTGACGGTTGACTGTTCACTGTCCACTGTCAACCGTCAACCGTCAACATCATGTATGAGTGTAACCGGAAATGATATTATTTCTCAAATACCGCTCCTCCAAGCCCTACGAATACTCAGTTAGCCACGGCAGTACAGTCACTACTGCTTTGGCTAACAGGAATTTCAATCCAGAATTCAGCCCCTTGACCGGGTTCAGAAAAGCATTGGAGGGAGCCACCATGTTTAGCAACTACAATTTGATAGCTAATTGACAGTCCTAATCCAGTCCCTTTACCAATAGGTTTTGTGGTGAAGAAGGGGTCAAACACCTGTTGTCTAACCTGTTGCGTCATCCCCGAACCGTTGTCTTGAATTTGAATCACCACTCTTTTAGAATGACTAGACTGAGTATTGTTAGTAAATAACTTAGTCCGAATTGTGATACAACTTGGATTATTGAGTGCGTCTTTTGCAGAACGCTGAGCGTTGTAGTTATCTAAAGAATCAAGCGCGTTTGCCAGAATATTCATAAATACCTGGTTCAACTGACCTGCATAGCACTCTACCGTTGGTAAATTGCCGTATTCTTTGATAACTTCAATGGCAGGACAATCGGGTTTTGCTTTCAGCCGATTTTGCAAAATCATAAGTGTGCTGTCAATTCCCTCATGGATGTCAACAGGCTTCATTTCTGCTTCATCCAGTCGCGAGAAGTTTCGCAGGGATAGGACAATTTGACGAATGCGATCGGCCCCTACTTTCATTGAACTCAGTATCTTGGGCAAGTCTTCAATCAGGAACTCCAAGTCGATTTCTGTAATCTTCTCCTCAATTTGGCGGTTGGTCGCTGGATAGGTCTGTTGATAAAGCTCCACTAAGTCCAGTAAATGCCCCGTATACTCAGCAGTGTGGATCAGATTGCCGTAGATGAAGTTCACTGGATTGTTGATTTCATGGGCCACTCCAGCCACCAGTTGCCCCAACCCTGACATTTTCTCAGTTTGAATTAATTGGGTTTGCGTGCGTTGCAGTTGCTCTAGGGTGGCAGAGAGATGTTGATTTTTCTCGTGCAATTCCTGAGTTCGCTGCTCCACTCGCTCTTCCAGCGTGTGGTTTGCTTGCTCCAGTTGCGCTTTTGCCAGGGCAAGCTTGTTGTATAGCATTGCATTTTGTAGCGAGATCGCTGCCTGCGCCGTGAGCAACCGCAGAACTTCCATACGGCTGCGGGTGAAAGCGGCGATGGTCAAATTATTTTCCAGATACACCATGCCAATCAGGTTGCCGCGATTACAGATTGGCATACACAGCAAGCTTTTGGGCTGTTGTTGAATCATGTAGTGATCGGTGGCAAAGGTCGTTTCCAGTCGGGCATCATCCAGCACTAAAGGCTCGGCAGTGCGGGAAACATAGTTGACAACGGAGTGGGGAATGTCGCGGCTCGATCGCAGGGGTCGCGAGGGCAAGCCAAACGCCGAATTTTCACCGAGTTGGGAGCGCTGGGTTCCTACTTCTAACGGAGTTTCGAACTCAATATTGGTCGCGGTTTGGGCCACAATCACCCACTTTTCCTCATGTCGCAGCAGCAGTACACATTTTTCGGCTCCGGCATTTTCAACCACTACCTGCATCAACGTTGCCAGTAGCTTCTCCAACTCAATTTCTCCGGCCAGCGCATGAGATGCTTTGATCACCGTTGCCAAATCTAGAGCTTCGGAAATGCTGTAACTGCTACTACGTCCCGCCCCGGTGGTGGTGGAGCGAACGGCCCGGATGGGAGAGCTTGCGTCGTCGCCCTGCACGATCGGAGTCAAGAGTTGGGGATAGCGGTGTTCCAGGTCATCTAGCTTTGCCTTCGCGCCCCAGCGTCCGTAGGCATAATAGGCATTCGTCAGGTAAACCTGAGCGATCGCTTTTTTGCCCCAGTCTAGATAGAATCGAGCTGCAAGTTCGTTGGCAAGGGCTTCTTCTTGCGTGTATTCGTTGGCTTTGGCCGCCGCGATCGCGCGATCGTAGTGATCGAGCGCGACCGCCGTTTGACCCAACACCCGACACCGTTCCGCTGCCACCAACTCAAATTTATGCAGATAATTCATGGGCGCATGACTGGCCAAGGTTTGCATTTTTTGCTGGTTCTCAGTCACTCGTTGCAGCAATTCTGCCTGTTCCAACAATGTAGCAATAGGATAGGCAGCCAGCGCAGTGAGCGAATCATAAAACTCAAAGACCGGAATCGTGGCGTATCCAGTGCCTGCTCCTAGATACTGTCTGGCTTGAGTAGCAGTTGCGATCGCCAAAGACAGATCCCCAAACAGATAGCAGAGAATTAGTTTATGAACGTAGAAATAGTGAAGTCCTGTAAATTCATTTGCAGCAATTAGCTGAGGTAATAATTCTTCCTCCTTCAATGCTTGACCAGTCAGAACACAAGCATTCTGGGCCTTGCCTAGTAAGTTAAGAACCGCTTGATGATAGATCCGGCAGTAGTTGAGGGTGGTAGTTAGTTGGAAATTCTCCAGGACAAGACTATAAGCCTGCATATCTTCCTCTAGCCGAGGCAGTTCCCGCCCCAGGAAATAGGAATACTGACAAATATCTTTCGCATTGAAGCCGACGTAATAGATATTTCCCGTGTCGAGCGCAATTTTATAGCCTTCCAACATCAACTCCACAGCATTCTGGAGATGAGATTTCAGATAGATGATGAAAGCACCCACGACATATAAAACCGTGGGCTTGATGACGTTGATATTCAACTTGGCATTCAACCCTAACGCCAATTTGCCCACCCGAGTGGCCACTTCAATGTCTTGCAAAATCCCGTTTAGAAGAATTCCGTAGCAGGCATAGCAGAACGCAGAAAAGGGCGCATTACCATACTGAATCGAGGCTTTCACCTGCGACAAAATGAGCAACGGAAACAGATTCGGGGCGGCAATATAAACAGCGGGAGCCACACTGGCAACAATTTGAACAACCGCCAGTTTGTCTGCCGCCGTCATCATCGGCAAATCGACCAGTTCTTCTGGATTACGCCCGCCCAGCAGAACAGCCGTTTCTTGCAGGGCTGCCTGAATGTCAGCCGGGGTCGGTTCAAGAGGAAAAACCAGGCCGAACTGTGCCATTGCTTGCCGAGCGATCGCGATCGCAGCCAGCACATTATTTTGGACTGTATAGGCCTGAATTTTGATGTCGTAAATGCCCACGCGATCGAGCAAAGTCTTGGCTTGCTGCATCACTGCCTCACCCAGTTCCTCCATCTGCTCATAGGCTCCGCAGAGATAAGCCGCTTCAGCGGCTGACTCATGCAGAGACAGGGTTAACGCATACTGACGATGCCAGCAGTCCGATCGCAGCAAGCGGATTCCCCCGGTCAAATACTCAATAGCAGCTTTGTGTGCGGTGGAAGCGAGCGCTTTTCGTCCTGCGATCAGGTTGAGTTGAGCGAGTTGCTCCCGCTCGTCCTGCGATCGAATCAACTCGATACCGATATTCAGGTGATTCACAATCTCAAAAACGTTGGCTTCTCGCTCGGCTTCTGGCACATTGCTCAACAGCCGTTGCCCGATTTTGAGATGAGTCGCCTGTTTGTCATCGTCTGGAATCAACGAGTAGGCTGCTTGTTGGACGCGGTCGTGAAGAAAGTGGTAGGAGACGATCGGTTTTTCCTGAGCGCTAGGGATGGGTGCATTTTCTGTCACAAGTGTCCAACCATCGGCCGGGAATAATTTGTATCCCTCGCCGTTGGGCAAAATCACTCCTTCTTTGAGGGCTTGCCACAAAGCAGCAGCCGTCTCTGTGGGAGATTGCTCATACACGATCGCCAACGTTTCCAGGTCAAACTGGTTGCCAATACAAGCCGCCAGTTTCAAGACATTTTGGGTTTCCAGCGACAACTTCTGCAATTGCTTAGCCACAAATTCCACCACATCCTCAATCAGGCTCATAGCGCGGATTGGGGCGATGTCATAATGCCAACCGCCCACCGAAGCATCAAATACAATCAGTTCATCGTCATAAAGCGATTTAATAAATTGATTGCTGAAAAAAGGATTCCCCTGGGTCTTTTGATGCACCAACTTTGTCAAGGTCATTGCTTGCTCTGGTGAGGCATTTAGAGTATCGGAAATCAAGTAATTCAGGTGGATAGGGGTCAAGGGAGCTAGAGCAATTTTATTGACCGTGACCGATGCCTGCTGCAGTTCTTCAATCATCTGCATTAACGGATGCGCGGACGAAACTTCGTTATCCCGATACGCACCCACCAGCAGCAAATAGTGGCTTTTTGCTTCGCTCATCAGCAGTTGCATCAGCTTGAGCGAGGCGGAGTCTGCCCATTGCAGGTCATCCAGAAAAACCACCAGGGGATGCTCTTGCGTGGTGAAAACCTGGATGAACTTTTGGAACAACAGATGAAAGCGATTTTGGGCTGCACTGCCGGACAGTTCCGACGCAGGAGACTGTTCACCAATGATTCGTTGGAGTTCTGGAATTACTTCGATGATCACCTGGCTATTCTCGCCCAGTGCCGCCAGAATCTTGGTCTTCCATAGATCGATATGGGCATCGCTCTCGGTCAGCAGTTGCCCCATTAAGTCGCGGAACGCCTGCACCAAGGCCGAGAAGGGGATATTGCGTTGGAATTGATCGAACTTGCCTTTGATAAAGTACCCGTATTGGCGCACGATCAGCTTGTGCACTTCGTGGACGACGGCCGTTTTGCCCACGCCGGAAAAGCCCGCCACCAGCATCAGTTCGGTGGCACCCTGCTGCACCCGCTCAAAGGCTGCCAGCAGCATGGTCACTTCCGCTTCCCGACCATAGAGCTTTTCAGGAATCACGAAGCGATCGCAAGTATCCCGGTATCCCAGCTTAAACGGCACAATGATGGCCGTTGCGTTCCATTGATGCAAACAGGTTTCCAGATCGTGCTTCAGTCCCCAGGCGGTCTGATAGCGATCTTCGGCATTCTTCGCCATCAGTTTGCTCACCACCTCCGAGAGGAGCTGGGGCACGGCAGGATTCAGGTTATGGACGGCGGGGGCTTGTTTGGCGATGTGGCAATGTATCAGTTCGAGCGCATCGTCCGATTGAAACGGTAACTGGCCAGTGAGCAATTCGTAGAAGGTGATGCCTAGCGAATAGAAATCGGTGCGGTAGTCAATGCCCCGGTTCATCCGCCCGGTTTGTTCGGGGGATAAATACTCCAGCGTCCCCTCCAGCATTGAAGGACTGGTCAAAAGTTGCGTTTCTCTGGGCAGCAGGGAAGCGATGCTAAAGTCAATCAGCTTAATCTGCTTGGTGGTGGGATGAATTAAAATATTGGCAGGCTTGATATCTTTATGAATAATGCGATGACGGTAGAGATTGTGGAGCGATTGGGCAAGGGCGATCGCAATCTGCAAAAATTCGGTGAGAAACAGTGGCTCGTAGCGAGGAGCCTTATGAAGTGAGGTGTTCACTTCATAAGGCTGGCCCCAAAGCGCTGCATACTCCTTGAGTGAAATTCCTCCGAAGTCCTCCATAATTAGAGCAAGCTGATTTTGGTAGGTTTCCAGACTATAGAAACGGACAACATCAGCCATGTTCAAACTTTGGGCGATCGCATATTGGTTCTTGAATTGTGCTAATTCAACCAGGCTGGGATAAGCCGTTTTTAGAAGTTTGATCACAACGGGGATTTGATCCCACTTGCGCCAGCCCCGGTAAACAACCGTTCTGGAACTGGTGTAAATCATTTCATGAATTTGATATCCTGGAATTCCAATCAAGCTCTTTAGCATAAACCCTGTTCAAGACAATGGATTCATTCTATCCACTCTCAAGGTTACTTTCACACTACACTCATATTTTTTTCAGCATAAACCGATGGAATAGATAGAGCACAAGCCATTTGTAAGTATAAACGTAATACTACTGAAAAACGATGGTAGAACAGAAGCGTTATCCGTTCTACCATCGCTACAACAACTGACCAATGGCAATAAATTAGACGGCGCTCAACACTGGCTCTGAAAGAGCCGCCTTGCCAAACGGATTTTCGTAGGAATGAGTTTTGATGTAAACCAAAAATTCATTGACCAGTTCTGCAAAATAGTCAAAGGCGACATCAATAAACTCCATCGCTTGTTGGCGAATCTCCTCTGGCACTTCAATTTCTCTGATGGCTTGCAAAGAGGCGGGAGTATGGAGCGTGTGGGTATTTTCAATGTGATTGTGGCACATACCAAAATAGCGTAATTCATTCCCTGTCATGGCTTGCAGTTGCATTGCCACCGGATTGGTTGCCCGGAAAAAAACATTGGCTGTGACTTCAGAAACCTCGATCGCCACCAGCTTCATGATCGGATCGGCTTGGTAGGTGTAGCGTTCAAACAGAGGAAGCATGGAGCGAGATACCTTGGTGTGCTCACTCCAAATGAATCGCACAACGTCGCTGAAAGGCATGGAATAATTCATGCCCATCTTCTGCATATCTTCCAGCAGCCATTGCCAGTGAAAATGTTCTTCATAAGTGTGCCGATTCACCATTTCTTGAATCTTATTTGTCGTGGGTTCCTCTCGCAAAACCCGCTTGCACAACTCGCTGAACTCCAGTGCCAGTGGGGTAATCACTGGCGCAAATGCCAGTTTTTGGCGAGGCTCCACACTTTCATCTTTCATATACTCGAAAAACGGCAACTGAGCAAACTCCTGATTCTTTTTCTCTATTATATCTAGAAGTGTTTTCATCTCAATTTTCCTCAAGTAATGGGCAACTATTTAGGAGTTGAATTTAGCTATACCCAAATTCCCCCTCTTCCAAGGAATTTGAAGTAGCGGCTTATTCGTAACAGGAAACTTCTTAAAATCTCCTCACATTAAGGGCAATCAGTCAAATAAAATCAGACTGATGCGGTCACAACTTGGAGTCCCTAAGAATGAGTGAAGGCACTTTCATCACTTCAAGCAATTGTAACTTAAAATTTTTGTGAGAGCCATCGGTAACACTACTGTTTAGCCAACTGTCAAAACTGCTCATTCAATACTGAGTATTTCCCATTATTCAGTAATTAGACGGAGGCTACTGATTGCTTTTTATCTATCGGAAGCACTTTGAAAATTAGAGGTTATCGGTAAAATTTGAATCTAAAATTTATATAATCCAGTTTCAGTCTAGGTTTCGTCCTGTCTAAATTTGTTAGCTTAACTAAGTAAATCTACGATTATGTAGATATACTGACACGGACTACTGTGATAGGAGGACAGAGACTGTTATCCTAGAGCAGACTCAACAAAAAAGTCTGGGTCATGTCAGATATTAAGTACATGGACAGAAATATTTACACACATATAATTTTGCAAGGATCACAGGAAGAGAATTTCCGATTCTATTTTGTGTAATTAATTCTGTCCAACTACTTACAGTAAAATATAGAGTCTTAAAGGTCGTAGAGGAAATCCCACCAGAGATTACTTTTGAGGAAGTTATGAATAGGGTTTACTTCCTTGACAAAGTTGACCGAGGTTTGAAGCAAGTTGAAGCCGATGATATTATTTCCGGCGAAGCAGCGAAAAAAGCGGCTCAGAAGGTGGGACGAGTAAATTGGACAAATCAGCCTTTAGCGGATATCGAAGTGATCGCTACATCGTGGCTGTAAGGACACAGCAATGATCGATAGTAAGGTGCGCAGTGCGCACCCTGCATACTACTACTACATACTACATACCTGTTTGTGTAAAGTGGTGATGGTACACTCTACAAAATTTATTGAAAATAACTCTTATTCTTCGCTCTCCGGAGTCATGATGAATCTCGGACACGCATATTTTCCACCATTTCTATCTCTGCACTGTCGCATCGACGGATTCGAGCTGAACAGCATTTCCACTGATTGATTAAGGGCAGGTTTAACAGTCGCAGGAGTTGGCACTGCTTTTGAGGCTTGACTTAGCTCCAGGACCGTTATAATTGCCAGTAGGGTTGATGAAAGCAAAACTGTGCGTTTCATTTATTTCTTTTTTCCTCGTTTAATCGTTGACGTGCCATCCCTATCCATATATCCTCATCGAATTCTTGAGAATCCGCATACTTTAGACAAATTTTCCACTGTGGTAGCGCTTCCTTAGTATTTTTCATCTTTTCTAGGACTTGCGCTTTTAAGCAGTAAGTTGCTGGTCCTTCACTATCAAGTTTAATCGCTTCATCCAGATGCTGCAATGCCTCTGAATATCGACCCTGTTCCAGGCGAGCCCATCCCAAGTTTTTGAGTAAAGAATATTTTACTCGATCGTCCTCAGCTAATTTCAAACCTTGCCACAGGAAGTGAACCGCAGCCGGATAGTTTTTTTGATCAACTATATATAACCTAGCCAGGTTGCTGTAAGCAGCAGGCAGACCGAGTTTGGCAGCTTGCAGATATTTTGCTCTGGCGCATTGTAAATCTTGCACCTCTTCGCAAAGCCATCCTAAATTGTAAAGAGCTGTTCGGCTTTTTGGATCTACCCAGAGCGCTAACTCATATGCTTCTTGAGTATCAGCGAATCGATTGGCTTTGTAGTTTTCAAAAGCCCTATTATTAAAAAAAGATGCCAGTTCCGGCAACCCAATTTGCCAGCCGCCAAAGCCTACTGCTAGCATCAGCAAGAAGGCTCCCCACTTGGAGTTGTGATGCTTTTTCGCTGGCTCTTTCATAGCATTGAAAATATTAGCTAATGGTGTCATTTTTAGCATTTTTTAACTTGAGAGTTGGGCGATATTTTGTTTACCAGATTTAATTGCCACCCTAATGGCATCATAATCTTCAGAAATGACTCAGGTTTGAGCCTATTTCTCATAAGAGTTTGTCAGTCCACAGCCGAATGCTTGGGTAATGCTCCCACTAGCCAGAGGTATTCGAGCATAGGTTAATCATTCATGAGACTCCACAAGCCATCCGGATATTTTCAGGAACAAGAAGCGGGAAGCAGGAAGAAGATAGGACTCTTCCCCTCGCTTAAGTAATAATACTTAGTAAGCGGTCAGTCGATCGACAGTATGCGACTGTATGAGGAGATACAGCCTATTCCAGGTTTATGAAGTGTAGGGACTTACCCTGGGCCGTTTCCCTACGGGGATGGAACAAGCTGGGGTTTAGTTCATCAACCTGGAATCTGCTGTAAGACGGACTCCGGTGAAATAACTCTAATTAAGTTTGTAGTGACGGTGGAAGTCCTCAAAATCCTCCCTTGAGGATTTTGAAAAATATTATGATGAGTAATGAACCGAAATCGATTTAAAATAGCCAATCATTAATCAGCAATCACCAATCATGAACCACTAATGACTCCTGACTAAGCTGTCGCCCATTTAAATTGTATATTCAGGGCGGGCGGGACGCCCATCCCACAAGAATTGATTTTTTTTTGAGATACAATTTAAATGTAGAACAGCTGAATAAACATCTCCATAAATTAAATTTTAACCTTCGAGTAGCAAAGGTTTGAGTTTATTTTTCGGAGATGTCTAATGTCTAATGACTAATGACGGATGACTAAAATTGCTTCATCGCTCTTTCCATATCCCGCTTGTCTTCGCGTTTCTTCAAATCTTCGCGCTTGTCGTACAGTTTTTTCCCTTTACCCAAACCGATATCAAGTTTTACCCAGCCGCCTTTCAAATACATTTTTAACGGCACTAAAGTCAAGCCTTTTTCTTCCACTTTGCCGATTAATTTGCGAATTTCCTGCTTGTGCATCAGCAATTTACGAGTGCGGCGGGGTTCGTGATTAAAATAGTTACTAGCACTTCTCCAAGGCGAAATGTGAACGTTGATTAGCCACAGTTCCCCGTTCCGAACTAAACCATATCCGTCCCGCAAATTGGCTTTTCCTTCCCGAATTGATTTGACTTCGGTTCCCTTCAATTCGATTCCCACTTGGTATGTCTCTATAATTTCATAGAGATGGCGCGCTTGTCGGTTATCGCTAACAATTTTGTATCCTGGGCTTTTTTCGCTCATTTTTACCTCCGCTAAAATTAATTATTATAACGCTAGCTTCTCTGTATAGAAAATTGAAGCTTGACAAAACTTAAATAATCGGTCTGGACATTACCAATTTGGCTGAGCTAAGATGTCACCAACGTGAATGTCAAGCGGTATCATGCAGCGCACCAATATCACTAATTCTGCAATTCCAGATTCTGTTACTCCTCATCCTGCGGTTAATTTGGTTTGGCTGGCTCCTTTTTTGCTGGCGCTTGCTTGGTTTTGGGCCAATATCTCGGCTGTTAAGTGGCTGTTATCTTCGTTTGTTGAGATACCCACACTATATAAAATAGTAATTGGCTTTCTGATTGTAGCATTAGTAGTGCGATCGAGCGGGAACTGCGTTAGCGCAGCCCTCGAAGAGGATCGCCCGCCGGGATTTTCGCCAAATTTCGTTTTGAGGCGATATCCGCTGCTGTTGATGTTGAGTGCGGGTATTTGCTCGATCGCCCTTCAGTACATAATTGATATCAAACAAGTTACTGTCCTGCTATTTATCCTCGGAACTTACGGGCTGTGCGGCTTATTCGTCGAGCAGAACTTTTGGCAAAAAAACTTGCCTGTGGCGGGCTTGCTGGCTTGTATTTTACCATTCAACAGTCAGTTTAATAGCGGCTTAGGTTTGCCGGCGCGAGTGCTGACTGCTCAGGTAGTAGAACAGTTGCTGTCAATGCTACACGTTGGCGCTATTTCTTCTTACGATATTATCGTTTTGGAAAACGGCATCGCTCACGTTGACGTGCCTTGTAGCGGCATTAAAACCCTCTTAGTCGGAACGCTATTTTTGCTAGCTGCTACCTGGCTGGAAGGGCGTAAATTAAGTTTAAGATGGCTAGCCGTCGGCGCTGCTAATCTCTTAATGTTAGTGTCTGCTAACACTGCCCGCGTTGCCGTGTTAGTCCTAGTTTCAGAAGTGTTTAACCAGCCAAACATAGCAAAAATTATTCACGTTCCTCTGGGAATTGTCGGTTTAGTATGTGCTTCTTTTGTGACCTGGTTAATGCTGCAACGAGTACCAAAATTTCAGCCAAAAAAAACCAGCGGTATTTCTGCAAAATCCAACTCAGAAATACTCCATAATCACCCTTTAGCCAAACCCGGAATAATTGCCACAGTTACAGTTTTGGCAGTCATGGCTCAACTGTCTCATGTAGAAACGTCAAAAATGGCGATCGCACCTTTAAGATTGCCTGAATATATTAAATCAGAGTCGATTCCCCTGAATGCTAGCGAACAAAAATTCTTTGGCAACTATCCGGACACGCAAACACAAAAAATTAGATTTGTCGCCGGCAAGTTGCGCGGTTCCATGCTCACAGTAGCCAGCACATCCTGGCAAACTTATCACGCCCCCGAGTTGTGTTTTGTAGCGAGCGGAATTCCTGTCAATCGCATAGAAAAAATACAGCTAACTCCTGCTGTAACGGGGCGCTGGCTGTCTCTCCAAGACAACCAACTATCCGCTACATACTGGCTGCAGTCTGCACAGCAAACTACCGATAACTTCTTGTCGCGCATCGGCAGCGATCTCACTCACAAAAATCACAATTGGGTGCTAGTTTCTATTTTATTTGACAGTCCGGTACAAGCAGAAAATCATGAAGTAAGAGAGTTTGCTGGTAACGTATACGATACCATTAAACAAAGATTAAAAGGAGAAATGAATGAAAATTAAACAGTTATTTGATGGAATTTTTCAAACAATTTTTTGGGCGTGGAATTTGACGTTTTTATCGATTGTTTACTTGGGACTTTTACCTATTATAGGAGTGCCATTAATTATGGCGACAATCGATGGCACAATCCCGCTAGAGTTTTCTTTGACCATGGCAGCTACGATCGCAGTACCCACTGTATGTACGGTAGTAGGATCTAGGCGTTTTAGCGAGCAACCCCTACAGCTAATGCGTTGGTTTTACGGCGTAGAAGCACCGCTATTTTTGCTGTGTTTGCTCCGCTTGTTCCTGCTGCGAGAACTCACCCCAGCTAGTTCTCTAATCATCGCTACTATTGTTTTGTGCATCGCGGCATTTTCAGTGGAAATGCTATACGGATATCTGGGTAAAAGAGAAAATGTTCAAAATATTTCAACTTCCAAAACTTCCCATAATAAACAGCCTCGTTATTTACAACCAAACGGAAAAAAACGAAGTGCATGGCTGCAATTAGGATGCCACAGTTTAATGCTAGTAGTTGGGGTTTGGGCGGCAACATTGCTGCTTTATTACGCTGTACCTGTGGCATTGTATACACTTTATGGATTATTATTTTTCGTCATTCAATTTTTCAAGTTTACATGGGTCTCACCATTTCTGGAGATGTTTAAATACGGGGCGTGGGCCTCGGCTTTAATTTGGATACCGCTATCGTTTATATTGTTTGGTTTAACCTGTAGCTTATTCGTTGTCATGCCTTCGCTGTACGGCTTTCTCTACATTAATTCCGGGCGGAAAATATGGCAGAGTTTTGCTGCACAATACGGGAAAAATAAAGCGCTAATCGGAAGTTTGGGAGTGATAGCAGCTTGGCTGGCTATTTTCTCGGCTTTGCAGCAGCAACCGCAAGTTGCAGCACTGAAAATGTTGGCGACTCCCCCCGTAAACGACAGCAGCCGCCAAACTTTATTAGCCAAGTCTGATATGATTCGATCCGGCTTAGTTAACGCTTATTTGTCCCCTTACCGTTACCTGAGCACTGTAGGAGAAAACAACCACATTTATGAGATGTACAAAAATAGTTGGATTTTCCCTGACGGAGCGGCTCAAACTTTGCAGAACAGCTATAATTTTTTAATGTCGCCGTTTTTGTATCAAGGCTCTAGTGCTGATGTGGAAAAAGCCGAAAAACTCTACGGCGAATTCTTCGATACGGAACTGCAAAAAGGCGACACAGAAGCAGTAAAACACGCGGTACAGTCAACATCAAATCGCGAAGAAGCAAAAGCCGGTTTGCTGAATGTCAGTGAGGAAAAAGTATGGTTGCAGTCGCAAGAAGTGACAGTCAAAGAAAATGGCGACTGGGCTGACGTTCAACTCTACGAAGTTTACAAAAATCAAACGCCGAACTTACAAGAAGTATTTTACTACTTTTCCCTGCCTGAAAGCGCCGCAGTTACAGGAGTTTGGCTGGGAGATACTGGGGATTTAAACAAACGTTTTGTATTTACGGTATCGCCTCGCGGTGCCGCCCAACAAGTCTACAACCAGCAGGTAGTAGAAAGAGTCGATCCGGCTTTGCTAGAACAAATTGGCCCCAAACAATACCGCTTGCGGGCTTTTCCAATTCCGGCTAAACGAGAATTCACCCAAACTGAGGGGCCAACGGAAATGCACCTGTGGCTTACTTACAAAGTCATGCGGCAGCCGCAGGGTTGGGCTATGCCTGTTTTGGCTGAGAAACGCAACATTTTTTGGAACCAAAATACTCGCCGCACGATCGCCGGAAAAGAGGTAAAATACAGCGGGAAAGAAGCAAGAGAAACTTGGCTGCCACCCTTTTTGCCAGCAGTCGCACAGCAACCGCTAACAGCGCAGCAGGCGATTCTACCGGGAGGAAATATCATTTCTGCTAAGCCACTGGCTGATGCAAATTACTCGCTACCGCAAGGCAAGAAATTTGCAGTTATTCTGGATACTTCACGCAGCATGGCGGCGGAAAGTAAGGAAGTAAAAGAGACTTTTGAATGGTTGAAAACTAATGCAGCAGGCAAAAATGCTGTTGATTTGTATGTCGCCAGCGCTGCGGGAATGCCACCTAAGTTTGTGGAAGATGTACGCAGTTTTGATGCGGCAAAGGTGACATTTTACGGTACAATCCAGCTCAAAGATATGCTGCAACAGTTTGCACAGTTGCGGGGTGATAAAAGTTACGATACTGTATTTGTGGTGAGCGATCGCCACAGTTACGAATTGTCGGACGATCGCAAACTTAAACTTTCCATCTCTGCACCCCTATGGACAGTGCATTTGGGTGGTTTGCCCCCCGGCTACGACGACGCAACTTTAAAGGTGATTCAAGATAGCGGTGGCGGAGTGGCTACAGATATGAAAGAGGCGATGCAGCGAGTAGCAACAACAGCAGCTTCGGGCCCATCTACAGTTAGCGTTGTTGACGGCTATGTTTGGAGTTATGCCCAAACGCCGCAGTCGAAAAAAACCGCCAAATCGGCGGCAGTTGCAGAGTTAAAAGATACCGGAAATGAAGGCTTTAAACCGATAGCTGCGCGGCAGTTAATAACTGCACTTAGCAAGCAGAAAAGTTCCACTCAATTGACACAACTGGATGCAATGCACGCAGTAGCTAAAAATTTCAAAGTGGTGACGCCTTATTCTTCGATGATTGTGTTAGTTAATGACGCGCAAAGGGAGCAACTAAAAGCAGCGGAAGCTAAGAGCGATCGATTTGAACGGGAGGTAGAATCGGGTAAGGAGGAGTTAACTAAGCCGAATAATCCTCTGAATGTTTCGGGGGTTCCTGAACCCGAAGAATGGCTGCTTTTGGGGGTTGGTGCGATCGGGCTTTTGGCGGTTTTTTTCCGCCAGCGGCGCCCGAAAATGGTAGGTTGAAAGGTTGTTCGGCGGTTGAAACCGCTGCATAGAGTCAAACGAAGTCTGCCTAAGCGCTGTCGCACTGGCTGGGCCCACGCAGACTAACAGAGTCAGGGGTTATTTAAGCCGGACTGGATATCAAATGTTAATCTACTGTCGTCTAAAGACGACTTTAGCTAATTCCGACAGGGGTTTAAACCCCTGTCGGAATTAGCTAAGACTAAGGACTAATCTATCTCGACAAAAACGCGATCGCCCTCAATCTTTACCGGATAAGATTCCAGGGCATCGCTGGGTGCATTCAAACATTTACCAGTATCTAATTTGTACTGATACTTATGAAACGGACAGGTAATCATACCGCTGCTTACCTTACCCATGTCGATCGGATATTCTAAATGAGTGCAAGCATTGCGGTAACAAGTGACATTCACCCCTTGACGATTCAAAATCAGCGAAGTCCCCTCAACTTTTACCTTCAACACACCCCATTCGGGAACTTGACTTACTGCTGTTATCTCTACCCACATAAAATATTTTTTCTCCGAAAAAACCTGACCTGGACTTACGCAGAACCTAATTATTTAGGGTGTCGATTGCGCAGCTTACTGCTATCCGTAGCGTGTCAAACCACTTTTTGCCTTAAGTCCTGATTATCTTACTCCAGCTTCCCCCTAGGGATGAATCTGACTCAAAATCACCCGCAACCGATCGTAATCATCCTTCAACAAAACACTCAAACTCCTCCCCGCTTCCACCAACCAAGATCGATCGCGCATCCGCAACTGATAAATCTCCCGAATCGCCGCCGCCGTCAGCGCCTCCACCGGCGCATTAGCCACCCCCAGCAGCGTCCTCAAAAAATCCAACTGCACGGTAAAATCAATCACCTCATCCGGTTCGCAGCGGTAAACCGCCTGGTGAATTTGCGGCGGGCGCGGCGGCAAATACTGATAAATTTTACCCCTCGATGGGCCGTGACCGTTCAACCTTTCCGGCGCAGCCTCATACCCGACAATCGCCACTCGAAACTCGGTTTTGAGCATCGCAAAAATCTGCGGTTGTTCTTCCCGCAACTCTTCCAGCGACAAACCCAAAGCGCGAGCTCTGTGCACCGAGTCGATCGGGCTAGTCGTAGCGTAATAAACCACGCCGTAAATTTGATTTTTCGACTCTTCATCCTCGGCCTTCACCCAACTCCCAAAAGGCGGCATCACGGGAAAGCTTAAGTCTTCCGGTTCCAAACATTGAGCCAGAAACTCTGAAGTTGCCGTCTCGATCACCTCAGCAATGCGATCGGGATGGCGCTCTTTTATAGCAAATTGGGGTAAAGGTAAACGCATAGTTTTAGTGATTAGTGATTAGTCATCAGTTATCAGTCATTAGTCATTAATCAAGGGTTTTCATTTAGTAGCCTGGTCTTGGGTACTTTATCAATTACAAATTCCACATTACCCCTTACCAATGACTAATGACCGCTGACTATTTCACGCGACCAGCCGTAGCATCGACCAGTTCCAACTGCGACAGGCGGAACGTAATCAGCTTGTCCCAATTCCCGCCTTCAAACAGTACCGCGACCTTTCCGTCGGTAACTCTCTGGACTTGTCCTTGAAAGGCGTAGTAAATCTCACCCTTGTCTTTAACTCGAACTGCCGAACCTGGAAAAATCATAATTGTTTGAATGTGAAGTTTGCTCTTTATAGCTTACCGTTTATCGTTTCTAGTTCCCAAGCAGAGCCTGAGAACTAGGCAAATCTTCGTCAACCGGAAGACGCGAGGCAAGCCTCGGAACGAGAGTTGGTTAGGCTAAAGCTGCTACGGAAACTTTACCGGCAATGCGGCCCGCGATCGCGCGCAACTCCCTAGCTGAAGCAGAACCCGGTTGCCCCACCACGATCGGCACCCCCGAATCGCCACCTTCCCGCAACGGAATTTCCAGCGGAATGCGGCCTAACAGCGGCACTCCCAACTCAGCAGCAGTCTTTTCCCCGCCACCAGAACCGAAAATATCGTATTGCTTGTCGGGCATATCCGGTGGCACAAAATAGCTCATGTTTTCCACAATTCCCAACACCGACACTCCCAACTGCTGGAACATCTTTAAACCCTTGCGAGAGTCCAACAAAGCCACAGTCTGCGGCGTCGTCACGATCACAACACCGGCCATCGGCACCGCCTGCGCCATTGTCAACTGCGCGTCTCCAGTACCCGGAGGCATATCGACAATCAAATAGTCTAAATCGCCCCAATTCACCTGATAGAGGAACTGTCGAATGATGCCGTTCAACATCGGGCCGCGCCAAATGACGGGCTGGTCTTTGTCAATTAAAAACGCCATCGACACTAATTTAACGCCGTAGTTGAAGGCGGGTTCGAGGCTTTCCCCGCTTTTTCCGTCCCTAACCATCACTTTCGCGTCCCCCAAACCCAACATTGTCGGGTCGTTGGGCCCATAGATATCCGCATCCAGCAAACCCACCTTAGCGCCGGTTTGCGCCAGCGCTACTGCCACGTTTACCGCCACTGTGCTTTTGCCGACGCCGCCTTTGCCGCTGGAAATTGCGATAATATTCTTCACTCCTTCAATGCCTTGGCGATCGACCACTCCCTTCTGCTGTGGGGTCTCGGCTGTCACCTCCACCGCCACTTTTTCGACTCCTGGCAACTGTTTGACCGCTTTTTGGCAATCTTCGACAATAAATTCTCGCAGCGGGCAAGCAGGCGTTGTCAGCACTAAAGTAAAACTGACGACACCGCCGTCAATTTTTATGTTACGAATCATGTTCAATTCCACCAAACTCTTTTGCAGTTCGGGGTCTTGCACGGGTCGCAGGATTTCTAAGACTGAACTAACATCGAGTGTATTGGGCATTGTATTCTCCACCATAGCTCTGCAATTGGGTTAGCGAATTTTCGATCGCACGTTTAAGTATATTTTTATTGCTATTTTTTAATGTAACTTCATAGCGATCATTTGCAGACCTACGGTGGCATAATTACATGACGACTGGATTTGGGATTCATCGCCCATCTAAAACTCAAATCTGACAACAGAAAATTTTATGACAGTTTCTACAACACTTAAAACCGCCACTTCCCCGTTTTTGCCGCCCGCTGACTCTAGAGCTAGAGTCAGCCAATTTATGAAAACCCTACAAGACGAAATTTGTCAATCCCTCGAACAGCTCGATGGCGTTGGCAAATTTAAGGAAGACTCTTGGGAACGCTCCGAAGGCGGCGGCGGACGTTCTCGCGTCATGCGGGAAGGCAATGTTTTTGAACAAGGGGGAGTCAATTTTTCCCAAGTCTGGGGCGAAAGTTTGCCGGCTTTGATTCTGGCAAAGCACCCAGAAGCCGCAGGTCACGATTTCTATGCAACTGGCACTTCGATGGTGCTGCACCCTCGCAATCCCTACTTGCCTACGGTTCACTTGAATTACCGCTATTTTGAGGCAGGCCCGATTTGGTGGTTTGGCGGCGGTGTGGATTTGACTCCTTATTACCCGTTGGCTGAGGATGCAGCTCATTTTCACCAAACTCTGAAAGTGGCTTGCGATCGCCACCATCCCGGATATTATCCGACATTTAAACTTTGGTGCGACGAATATTTCTATCTCCCCCACCGCCAAGAAACCCGCGGCGTGGGTGGCCTGTTTTTTGACTACCAAAGCGCTCAAGGCGCGCTTTACCGTGACCATAATGTCAAAGGCAAAGCGGCTGAGTGCAGCAACAACATCGGCGTGCCGGAACCTAGAACTTGGGAGTCGCTGTTCGCCTTCGTACAGGATTGTGGCCGGGCATTTTTGCCGGCTTACACCCCTATTATTGAAAAGCACCGATCGAAAGAATACGGCGAGCGCGAGCGTAATTTCCAACTTTACCGCCGCGGCCGTTACGTTGAATTTAACTTGGTGTACGATCGAGGCACGACCTTTGGCTTGCAGACCAACGGACGCACGGAATCGATTCTCATGTCCCTGCCACCTTTGGTACGCTGGGAATATTGTTACGAGCCAGAACCCAACTCTCCCGAAGCCGAACTCTACTCCAAGTTCTTAAAACCGCAAGATTGGGCGAATTGGATGCCTCAGCAGTCACCGACCTGAGTTAAACTACTGGGACAGTAACCACCGCGATAGATAATAAATTTGAGGGAAGGGTCAGTGATTCATATTGATCAAAAAACCCACACGCTTCAAGACGGTACAACAGTTATCGTCTTAGCACCGACAGGACGGTTGGACATCACTACAGCTTGGCAATTCCGCCTCAAGTTGCAAGAGTGTATTTCCAAACTTAGCCGCCATGTTGTAGTGAATCTTGGTCAGGTTAACTTTATCGATAGCTCTGGCCTGACCTCACTTGTAGCAGGTATGCGGGATGCGGATAAAGTTAAGGGAAGTTTCCGCATTTGCAATGTTCATCCCGAAGCCAAACTGGTGTTTGAAGTCACCATGATGGATTCTGTGTTTGAAATCTTTGAAACGGAAGAAGAAGCTCTAGAGGGGGTGCCACGCGCAAGTTGACCACTCCCGCTTGCATCGGTTGCGGTGTAAGCTCAATTTAAGCTTGAGGCTCACAAAATGCGCCGGAGCCCTGCACAAGAACAGGAAGCAGGTAAATTCTTGCCAGCTTCCTTATGTTTTCTTTCTTTCTTGAGAGATTGAGAGGTTCACCAAAACACTAAAGTAGAAGAATAGGTCCAGGTAAAGTCTTGCCTTCTATCCTAGATAGCTAAATTTTTCTTCCTTGTTTCTTGTTGCTTCTTGCTTCAAACCAATATCTCAGGAGCAAAATCCTGACGCTTGACAAATCTAAAAGGGCCCATTAAAGCTCCCCAGATAGCCTTGCCTGTCGTGGGGCTTATTCCTTTGTCGTAGCTGAGAAATTCCTCGCCTGCGGCTTCAAATCCCAAGTCTACTTGGTAATTTTGCCCCCCGTAGGCAAAGCCGCAGCGAGTGCCCTCCGGCAAAGATGCGCGAAAGCGATAGCTGTTTGAGGCTAAATTTTCCACTGCCACCGACAGGGTGCAGCCGGGGAGGAGTTGGATTTGCTCCTTCGTTAGCTTTCTAAGCAAGTCGGGGTTGCAACCGGCTCCTTTGACGGCTGTAATGTCGTTGAACATATAATACTGAGCTTCAATCAGTCCTGGCGCTATCTGTGAGTGCCTCAGTTGCACGATTCGAGGGCGGTATGGGTTGTCTAATTTCAGAATGTTGGCTTGTTCGGCAAACAGGGCAATGCTGGGTTCGGAAAATAACCGAATCGGCAGGGGTCTTTGCCACATACGAAGGTGGACGTACCACGTCGGCTCTGCTAGCGCTTGTTCCCGGTTGTCAAATTCGCCCGCCATGTACTGGGCTAAAGCTATTAATTCAGGAGAAATTGTCATGTTTGTTTGATTTTTCAGGATTATGGGTTGACAAAAAAACTTAATTGTGATATAGGGTTAGCCGATCGGGGCAAGTCAGAAGATTAGATTTTTGACATCCACCCTGACCTAAAGGTACAGGGATTCCCAATTGTCACCGATTAGGTTTCTGCTTCATAGCACCCGCCCTAACAGATTTGCTCTGTTCGGGTCTTACGGTCGCTCCACAGACTGACACGGCTAGCCCAGCCGCCAAAATGTTTTTTGCTGCGTTAATGTCACGATCGTGGTTTGCGCCACACTTAGGGCATTCCCATTCTCGAATATTCAACGGCAATTTTTCAACAATGTGACCGCAGTTTCCACAGCGTTTAGAGCTGGGAAACCAGCGGTCTATTTTTACAAACTCTCGCCCATACCACTGGCACTTGTAACTTAGCTGGCGAATTAACTCGCCCCAACTAGCGTCACTAATAGCAAGAGCTAATTTATGGTTTTTCACCATATTCTTGATAGCCAAGTCCTCAACGACAATCGTTTGATTTTCACGAATGATTTGAGTTGTTAGCTTGTGCAAGAAATCTTTGCGGACATCGACTATTTGTGCGTCGACTCTAGCCAGTTGCACCCGCGCTTTTTCACGGTTACGACTTCCTTTTTGCTTTTTGGCGAGAGCTTTTTGCTTCCTTTTTAACTTCTTACGAAGCTGCTTGAAATGCTTGGGGTTGGCAATCTTATTGCCGTCGCTAGTAGCAATCAGGCTACTAATTCCCACGTCCAAGCCGATTGTTTTATTTGTTTTGGGAAGTGGTTTGAGCGTGTAGTCGTCTACAAGTATAGAGACATACCAGCGTCCAGCCGGTGTTAGTTTTACCGTCATAGTAGAAGGAACACAGCTTGCTGGAATTTGTTTGCTCCAGCGAATAGGTAGCGGGTCATTGCACTTTGCCAGAAACACTTGCCCGTTTTTCCAACGGAAAGCTGACGCCGGTGAACTCAGCGCTACCACCGTTGTGTTTTTTTTGAAATTAGGGTACTTGGCTCGTCCCCCAAAGAAGTTGGTAAAAGCTGTTTGAAGGTGTCTGAGTCCCTGTTGAAGAGGTACGCAACTAACTTCGTTGAGGAAGTCGAGTTCCTCTTTTTTTTTCCAATTCGTCAGAATCGAGGAAGTTTCTCTGTAGCCAACCCTCTCTTGACGCTCGTACCAAGCTTCCGTGCGGGCCGCCAAAGCCTTGTTGTACACTAGCCGAGTACAGCCCATTGTCCGTCGCAAGAGGTTTTCTTGCTCGGTGGTGGGTTAGAGTCGGTAGCGGTAGGCTTTTTCCATCTTCACGCTCTAGCACGTCTTTTGTGAGTTAGTCGCTTTGGTTTTTTGTCTTTTTGTGAAGCCGTCCTATAAGGACGGGGTTTCTACCCATTTTTCTGATGAGCGATCCCAGAAGAGCTATGATTGTAAAGATACTGGGGTTTTGTCCCTCCTATTGCGACATATTAATGGTTGCTGCCGATCGCGCGTAAAATATTTTTGATAAAATATTGTCTCGCAATCCGGGGGCAACGCTTAAAAAACTGGCAATTTTTGTCAGCCCGATCGCAGATAGACTCCCCCGACTTTACTCACGCCGCGCTGGCACGCCCGCTACGGCAAAATTATTTATCTATAAGACTCAGGTGAACAATAACCGTACTGTTTCAGATACTAAGCGAAGTTTCTATACGATTCACACTCGACCGATCAACTCAATTTACCGTCGAGTGGTGGAAGAGTTGATGGTAGAAATGCACTTGCTTTCAGCGAATGCCGATTTTCAATACGACCCGATTTATGCTTTGGGTGTAGTGACAGCTTTTGATCGATTCATGCTTGGGTACGCCCCAGAAGCCGACAGAGTTTCGATTTTTAACGCTTTGTGCAAGTCCCTAGAAGACGATCCAGAGCGCTACAAGCAAGACGCTCAGCGATTGGAAAGCTTGGCAGATAGACTTTCTGGGCAAGAGTTGCTCTCGTGGCTCGATCGCTCTACCAGCTTTGAAGATACAGCAGATTTGCAAGCGTCTTTAGGGGCGATCGCCAGCAACCCTCAATTTAAGTACAGCCGCTTGTTCGCGATCGGTTTGTTCTCGCTGTTAGAAAAAGCTGACCCTAACTTAGTAAAAGACCAACAAACGCGAAACGATGCGATTGCTAAAGTCTGTGTGGCCTTGCACCTGCCAGAAGACAAAGTTAGCAAAGATTTAGATTTGTACCGCAGCAATTTGGAAAAAATGGCTCAAGCACGAATAGTGCTTCAAGATGTCATCCAAGCGGAACGGAAAAAACGCGAAAAGCGAGAAACAAAAGTTACCGCTGGCCCCTCCGCTGAGTCTTCTGACAGCAGCCATTAATCGTTTGAAGGAAGAAGGAAGTTCGGCAACGGATTCTCTAACGGATGTAACGGATGTTAGGAACAAGGAAGAAGGAAGTTCGGCAACGGATTCTCTAACGGATGTAACGGATGTCAGGAACAAGGAAGAAGAAAGAGGGAGTTTTTTATTTTTTACATCAAATAAAAACTCTTAAATTTTTAATTTTTTTCTTGAATTCTGGCTTCGGCCTTGTGCCTTCAGATGTTGGTTGCCCAGAAACTAAAAATCCCGCTTTCTGAATTGAGCGGGATCGACTTAATCAAAATATAGCTGTTGGGGTGGTACTAAGGCTGTGGCTCAAAATTAGTGGCGTTAGCTTGTAGCCAAGTGCTTAGCTGTGAAAGAACTTCGTTTCCCGAAGACTTGCCCAAAGCTGTGGGGTTTGGGGTGTCGGGCCGATCCAAGTTGCGGGCGATCGCTGCGTTGACTTCTTTGGAAATCAAATCGTGAAGTTGCTCTTTAGCCCTAGCCCTTTGAAAGTGAGCGCCCTCTTCCGTCGTAGCGTACAGAGGTGGCAGCCTATTTAAAGCATAAGCTGCAATATCTCCCACATCCAGACTCAGGTCGCTCGTCGCCTCAATTTCTGCCACCCTAGCGATCGCATCGCTGAGTACCAACTCTTCCATCACGTTGATGAACTGTTTGCGTGGCAGAACTACAACTTCGCCAGTCAACAAAGAGCCCATCAGACGATCAAGAGCCATGTACTCTTCGATCGACAATTCCGAAGCCGTATTGCAGATCCGTCCCACCTCAGCTTCCATAGACGGCGTTAAATAGCCATCCTGCAAAGCCTGTTCAACAATTTTTTCAATACTCATATATGCGTCCCCGCTCAACGGCATCATCAATAAAGTTTTGTGAAGACGCGATTGTTAGCGTCTTGAGATTCGAGTTTTGAGAGTTGAGTTGAGAAATTTTATACAAATCCTAACTCAATACTGATAACCCATCACAGTTATCTGCACACCCTAGCCACAAACTTACCCCATAATTGACTGATAAATCCGTCAAAACCTGTAAAAACTCCTACTCAACTCCCTGAAGTCGCCAAGGTACAGGATCGACGGACTGCCCATGCACGTAAAGTCCCCAATGCAGGTGAGGGCCTGTAGAAGCCCCTGTTGACCCCACAGTACCAATTACTTGACCGGCTTTCACGACATCGCCTTCCTTGACATCAATCCGGCTGAGGTGCATCAAAATACTTGCTACGCCCTGACCGTGGTCGATACCAACCACGTTTCCGTGGATTTTGAAGCCTTGCGATTCACGTCCCACTAGAGACACCCGACCGGCTGCTGGTGCCACTACAGGGGAACCGGAAGCACCCGCGTAATCCACGCCGCGGTGGTAGTAGTCTTGAGCAAATACCCCATTATAATAGCGTCGCACCCCGTAAATAGTGGTAATTTCGCCGGAGTTGGGGCGCAACAATTTGCCGTCCCAAAATTTTTCGGGTGTCACGAGTGCTTTAAATGCGTCTACGCGATCGAATTCAGCATCTGTACCTTCCTCGTCTTTCCCAGGCGGTAGCCAGATGGATTGAGTGGGAAAATTTCGATCGCGCACTTGCACGCTCAAGTTCTGCACTTGTCCGTCACCTGCGACTTGGATTTGGCGGGCACCGGGTTTCTCTACCGGCGTCGTCGGCAACAGGGCCCGAAAGCGGCCGTTGCCGATCGAAAACGCGGGGTAGTTTTTTTGCTGTAGAGACACTTTGGGAGTTTCCCCGCCGTTACCGTGAACTTGAATCATTACTGACAGCGTATCTCCCAGTTGGGGATTGGCCGGCGTCACAACTACCTGCAAAGCTTGCACCGGCAGGGCAAAACTCAGAAAGCCAGCAACAATTCCCCCGATCGAACTAGCGGTTAGCTTGTTTGCTTTCAACTGCCCCCACCGCAAAATCCGACTTGTAATTATTTCCGTACTTAGCCCGCAGTTGTCTCGATTCACAGTCATTACCATCACTAGCAGTCCTTAACCTTTCTCTCGCTGATATATTTTTAACTATCTAGACTAACTCTAGCAATCCGCAATAAAAATTCCTGTAGTGCGGGGAGCAAAGCCCGCTTCAGCCAGACGCTCACACTACAGTTTCCATTACAAATATAAGAGAGCCCAAGTTTCAACAGAAACACTCTTCATCTATAACTGGATGATTATATTTTATCAGTCCTAGGTACTATTACATAACTTTTAACAATTAGTATTAGTTATAGTTCACGTGGCTACAACAGAATTATTTTTAACTCAAGAGCAGTGAAATCAATTCTTTCTTTGCGGTTTACTTTTCGAGAACTTTCTTCAAACTCTCTAGTTATTTTAGCCTGTTTTTGGCAAAATAGTATTGATTCCCAATTTAAAAATTTCACCTCTAAAATGGTATGAGATAAAAATTGAGACTTGCTATAATCTGATCACCTAGAATTATAGGGATTCAAAGGTAGCGGTGAAACCATCTAAAGTTAAGCATTCTTCCATAAATTCCTCTACATCATTGACATTCTCAAGCTGATATTCCATAATCCGTTGACCATCGCCTTTCATCTTTTTGGAAGAAAGAGGCGTAGCCGGATATTTATCAGCGATCGCTTTGAAAGCTTTGGAATGGGTATCCCAGCTTTCAGCAGAACATTTTATGGTTAAAAGCCACATGATGAAATTCCTCCTTGGGTTGGGTTTAGTAATAGTCTGACACGAGTAAAACTTAAATCTATAGTGCCGAAAAATCAAGAGATTCGGTGGTTTGGAAAAAAGCTAAAAGCCTAGCCACTATGCGAGCGACACCACCCTTAACATTCGACTCCACATTCAAAGGCATCACCGGATCATGGAGTGATAAGCGTAACAGAAACCAGCCGGATTCGCTAGCTGACGTGCAGGAAATTCGCAGACCTTCGTAGTTATTGGGAACTATTTTCCAGTCTGCTTGCGTTGAGACAAATTGTTGCAGTTGTTCAATAACCCGATCGCCGTGAGCCTTGAAATCATCCACACCAATTTTAATCCGAAATTCTGCACTTTCTTCGGGTTCTTTTAAATTCGCAATTAAATCCGGCAAAGATTGATTTGCTAGCTTTGACTTAGCCAATTCAATCAATAATTTGCTCACCAAATAAGCGCCATCATCCAGAAAGTAATTTTCTTTCAAAGCTCCATGTCCAGAGGTCTCAATCGCCAGCCATGATTCCTGTCCAGCTTCATTGAGACGAATCGACTCGTCAATCACATTTTTGTAGCCACGTTTGAAGCGATGGTGAATCCCTTTTAAATCTTGTTCGATGAATTGTGTTAAGCCATCGGAGGTGATAGAATCGGTAACAATGGTAGAGCCTGGGTGTTCTTTTAATACGATCGCAGAAATCAACGCAATTAAGCGATTGCGATTGAGTTCCTTGCCAACTTGATCGACGGCCGCACTGCGATCGACATCGGTATCAAAAATAATCCCAAAATCAGCTTGGTGTTCAATTACCGCTTGACAAATTGACTGCATTGCCTGTTTATCTTCGGGATTTGGCACATGATTGGGGAAAGTACCATCGGGTTCTAAAAACTGACTGCCCGTAGTGTCTGCACCTAAAGGTTTTAAGACTTTATCAACATAAAAACCGCCAGCACCGTTTCCTGCATCTACAACAATTTTTAATCCTGTTAGTGGTTGCTCAAAATTATCGGGATGATTGACTGATTCCCTAATCTTGGTGACAAATTGGTTAGCATAAACTGAGATAAAATCATGCTTTGTAAGCTTACCGGGCGATGAGGCTGGCTCAAAGTAATTGCTTTGGGCTAGTGTTAAGATATCTGTAATATCCTGCTTTTGTAACCCACCTTTGGCGGTGAAAAACTTTAAGCCATTTCGATTAAATGGCAAATGGCTAGCAGTGAGCATAATCGCGCCGTCGCAATCAAAACCCGGAGTAATGGTACTCATAAACATGGCGGGCGTTGAGGCCATTTCAAAGTCGTACACGGTTGCACCCACTGAGGCGATTCCCTCTATGACTGCTTGCATTAAGGTTGGCCCTGATAAGCGACTGTCACGCCCGATCGCGATCGTTAATTCGGCCGCTGGCTTATTGACTTTTTGCACCAGCCAACTGACAAAGGATTTACCTAAGATTGTCGCAATTTCGGGCGTTAGGTTGACTGTTTCATTGGGAACGCCTTCGAGGGCGATACCGCGAATGTCTGATCCATTTTGAAGTTTTGTCCAGTTGAAGATTTGCATAATAATTGATGGTAAGTAAAAAGATCGGAGTCGGCGATTGAAACCGATCATACAAAGTTTTGTCTGTGGCTCGACGGTTCGAGTCAGCTTAGCCGAACGTCTTTCGCGGACTAAGAAATAAACAGCGGATAAATTTTTGATTTGGTATTATTAGTCATTACGGTGACAGAGTTTTCCAATTCAATCAGCTAATCGGCATTTAAGTTGTATTTAAAGAAACAATCCCAGTCTTGTGGGTGGGATTTGAGCAACTCCCAAAATATCCAATTGAAATTTTGACCCGCTGACGGAGAATTTTGACCCCATCACCGCTAAGCTTAAGCTCTAATTTCTTAGTCGCGTTCAACGCTGTAAATTGCCTGCAAGCAGAACTCACCATGAGGGGGAACTTCCACAATATCTGTAGCTGCATTGGTCGTTTCTACGCAGAGTAAACGCTGATAATCTGCGTCATCAAGGTCGGCCATATTTGCAGAAATTGTCACCCAGGGATTCCACACTACGACGGATTTACTACCAGAGGATTTAATGTGAATCCGACGATTGAGGGCGCGATCGTCAATGACTAATTCATTGGTGACATCGAGATAAATGCGATCGACTTCACCTGTTACTACCACTGCACCCACTTGAGTTTTTTCCACACCACCATCCGCTTTATCAAGATACTGGCTATTTTCTAAGCCTAAAACCTGCACGCGGTTGATATCGCCGACTTGGAAATAGGTGTGGAAAGCTTGGGTGAGGGGAAATGCTTTGTCGCCTAGATTGCGGGTGATTAATTCTACCGTGAGGCTGGTGCCGATCGTAATTGCGATCGCCAGTTCAAAGGCTTGGGGCCAAATTGCTCTAGTTTCATCGGTATCCTTGAGTCCTAGAGTCACTTTAGTTGCGCCGTCTGGGGTTGTGGCGGTTTCTAGCACATTCCAGAGGCGATTCCGCACAAACCCATGACTCGGACGCCCCAAGGCTTCGGGATCGGGGCCAAACCAGGGCCAACAGATGGGTATACCGCCTTTGATGGCTTTCCCTTCGGCGTAGTAGGCTTTGTCGCTGACGAACATCAAGTCTGTGGTTTCCGTGGCGGGTTGAAAGGAGAGAACTTGACCGGAATACACAGAAATTAAGGCTTTGGCTTGACCGTTGTCGATGTGAATCATCGGGAAACCACCCTTTCCCGTGGCGAAGGTGAGGTTCCCGGCAATGCCGTAGTCTGTGTTTAATTGGTCAATACTCATGCTGTTGGCTTGGTGAATTGCTTTACAATTATCCGATATTATGGTTGCGAGATTGATTAGATTGTTGGGTTGGACGGGGGAAGGTGCGATCGACACAATCATGCACTCAGAGAAACGAATTGGGAGTGCCAACACCTCGCCAGGGGATGTGCGATCAAACCCACCGACACACCTTGCTGAGTTCCCCGTCAGCCAGCTAATGCAGCAGTTTATCCAAACAGGGCGCAGCGACAAAACTCCGCATCTCTTCGAGGGTGATTTCAGGTGACAATTGCCAGAAATGCGCCTAAAACAAGCCAAGGATCGCTATCCGAGTGACTGCATCCGCTAGCGTTCGCATCTAATCACGTCACGGCGATGGGAAGGTGCCTTGTACTTGAGGCCGCATCAAAAAAGCCTTTATTGAGCGACTGGTTTACAGAAACACTAAAAAAGTGATTCCTAGTGGATTTGTGTAAAACCGACGATCGCAAATCCGCTTAATTACCAAGCGCGAGCGTATTGAATTGGAGCAGGAACCGACTGACGTAGTTGCTTCGCAGCCCGCATCGGCCAATAAGGATCGCGCAGCATTTCTCTGGCAAGTAATACCATATCTGCTTGACCTGTACGGATGATGTGGTCAGCTTGGGCGGGTGCAGTAATCATACCAACGGCTCCGGTGGCGATGTTCGCTTCGCGTCGAATGCGATCGGCAAAAATAGTTTGATAACCTGCACCCGTCGGAATCTTTTCACCCGGTACAATTGCGCCTGAAGAACAATCGATTAAATCAACGCCCAGTGACTTTAATTTATCGCTGAGTGTAATACTTTGTTCAATGTCCCAACCATTTGGAACCCAATCGGTTGCAGAGATGCGGACCCAAAGCGGTGTTTGATCGGGCAAAACATTTCGTACCGCTTGTACGACTTCACATAAAAACCGGATGCGATGCTCAAAACTGCCACCATAGTAATCTGTTCGTTGATTGCTCAAGGGAGACAGAAATTCATGCAGTAGGTAGCCGTGAGCGGCATGAATCTCGATTACGTCAAATCCGGCTGCGAGAACGCGTTGGGCTGCATTCACAAAGAGTGTCGTCTGCTTCTGAATGTCTTCGATACTCAGAGCAATCGGGGCGGGGCTATCGGGTGCAAATGGAATGGCGCTAGGGGCGATCGAAGTCCATCCTCCCTGAGATTCCGAAAGCACATTGCCGCCATCCCACGGAAGTGCTGTACTGGCTTTTCGACCTGCATGAGCAAGTTGAATTCCCGCAACCGCACCGTTGCGGTGAATTAACTCGACGATTCGCGCCAACATTTCAATATGAGCATTGTCCCAGATTCCCAAATCTTGCGGCGTAATTCGTCCTTCAGGGTCGACTGCGGCTGCTTCAGTCATGACAAGCCCTGCTCCTCCTACGGCTCGACTGACGAGATGAACCAAATGCCAATCATTCGCGAATCCATCAACGCTTGAATATTGACACATGGGAGAAACTGCAATGCGATTTCGGAAGCTAACGCCACGTTGATCCAATGGCTCAAATAAATGCGACATGGTTGTAAACCCGTGATTTATAAAATGCTACAGATGTCAAGCACAGACTTTCTTGATGCTGGGAAGTTGACTGACTTCATTCCACCAAGTCCGCAGTTTCGGAGTTTGAGCGATCGTTGCTTCGTACTCTGGGGTCTGCGATAGGTAGGTGAAGACTGGAATTAGGTAAAAATCGGCAATGCTCAGTTCGTGACCGAGCAAATACGGGTGTCCTACAGTTAGGGACTCGATCGCCTCTAGTGCAGTTTTTACAGGTGCGATGGCAGCTTTGTCCAACCTACATCCGGAATGGACAAGTCATTTTGAGGTATCAAGAGCAACGACCAAATGACTTGTCTAAAACCTAAATCTTTATTGTTAGCAAAACCGGGGATTACTAGAAAAAGACACAAAAGTGCCTGAGTAATTATCCAGTATATCGGGTAAATCCGCAAGCAGGGCTTGAATAAATAAAAACGATTTTAACTAATCCTTTTTACCGATCGCAGATTTGTGAACCTACACCGTGATAAAACCGCTCAATACGAAAAAGTAATCAACACCACTTTATTCGGTCTGAAATTGATTAAAAAAAGTAACTTGATTTAATCTTACCGCGCTCATATCGTTGAGGTGAAACATTACCCTCAATCAAGGCGCAATGCCTCGCTCTACTTGCAAGAGGTTAAGCTTATTTTGAGGAGTGAAACTCTTTGGTATCAGAAAATACCTGGTTCTATAGTTGCAGTTGCCCTGACTCCCCAACTACATTCAACCCACTAAACATAATCAACACATTAGACACTATAATATAACTTTATACTTTTTTCATAAACTTGTGCAAGAAGACTTCCGACTGATCGTTGACTTAGTTCTAGTTCTCGCTGCTGCCGCAGCAGGAGGACTCTTTGCATCGCTATTGCGACAGCCGGTAATTCTCGGCTACCTCCTTGGAGGGATCGTAGTTGGGCCGGCCGGTTTGGGGCTGATTAAAGAATTAATTCAGGTAGACACCCTGGCTGAATTCGGGGTTGCCTTTCTGTTATTTGCCTTGGGAGTGGAATTTTCCTTCGCCGAACTCCAGAAAGTTAAAACCATTAGTTTGGGCGGGGGGGGCTTGCAAATTGTGCTGACAATCGCCATTACTACTGCAATTTCCTTGGCTGTAGGCTGGGTAGAATCGCCCGCTCAAGGCGTGTTTTTAGGAGCGATTCTGTCGCTTTCCTCGACCGCAGTTGTACTGAAATGCTTGATGGAGCGCAATGAAGGCGGTACTTCCCACGGTCAAGTCATGCTGGGAATATTAGTAGTTCAAGATTTGGCTTTGGGGCTAATGCTAGCAGTTTTGCCGGCACTGAATCAGCCAGCAGAAGCGATCGGCATGACGGTAGCGTGGGCCCTGCTACGGATCGGGTTATTTGCTGTCGGTGCTGTAGTCGCCGGCATTTGGATGGTACCGCAGTTGCTGCGATACCTCGCGCAAACAGAAAGCCGGGAACTGTTTTTGCTGGGAGTTGTGGTTTTGGCTTTAGGAATTGCACTACTGACAGAATATCTGGGTTTTTCGATCGAGATGGGCGCATTTGTGGCGGGTTTAATGATTTCGGAGGTGGAATATGCCGACCAAACTCTAACTTATGTCGAGCCTTTGCGAGATATTTTTGCATCCTTATTTTTTGTCACTATCGGGATGTTAATTGACCCGATGTTTCTGTGGAACCATCTAGAAGTAATTCTGGGACTGGTATTTATAGTATTTGTCGGCAAATTCTTGATTATAACGCCGATCGTCCGACTATTTGGCTATCCGCTAAAAACAGCATTGATCGCAGGTTTGGGCTTAGCTCAAATAGGAGAATTCTCCTTTGTACTCGCTAGTGCAGGCCAAGTTATGGGGCTGGTTTCGCGGGACGTTTACCTGTTAATTTTAGGAACGACAGCAGTCACCCTCGTGCTAACTCCGTTTGTATTGAGAAGCGTGCCGCAGTTATTGAAATGGGCGGAAAATTTCGGGCCTTTGCAGCGCTATTTTGACGAAACATCTCAACCTGTGGAAATAGCTGAAAGTTTGCCGGAACAAAATTATGTTGTGGTTTGTGGCTACGGGCGAGTCGGCAGAATTTTAGTCAAAATGCTGCAAAGCCGCAACTGTTCAGTTGTGGTAATCGATGAGTCAGAAAGTAGAATTCAAGAGTGCAGAATGCAAGGAATTCCTTACATTTACGGGAATGCTGCCAGCTTGCACGTATTGGAAGCCGCGCGAGTGGAACGGGCAAAAGCAATGGCGATCGCCCTTCCCGATCCCATGAGCACTCGCTTGTGTCTGAAGCGGGCTTTAGAATTAGTCCCGGATTTGGATATTGTGGTGCGGGCCAACCAAGATAAAGATATCGAACTGCTTTACCAACTGGGGGCCTGGGAAGTCGTGCAGCCGGAGTTTGAGGCGAGTTTAGAACTGTCCGCCCACTTGTTGGCTAGTATTGGGATCTCGGCAATGGCGATCGGGCGGGAAGTGCAGCAAATTCGCAGCAGCCGCTATCTGGAATTGCGCCCACCGCGCGAACCTTTGGCGGTTTCGCGGGATTTGAAAGTGGCAGTTCGAGATATGAACAGCGAGTGGTACAGCTTGCCGTCGGGTTCTCCCATTGCCAGCATGACTCTGGAAGAAACTAACCTGCGCCAGTTGACAGGCGTCAGTGTGATGGCGATCGTCCGCGAGAATGGTGAGGAAATTGATTATCCTAACGGCAAGACAGCTTTGCTGTCGGGCGATCGACTTTTTGTAGTGGGAGAACCAGAAGAACTCATCAGTTTTGAGTTGCTGGCGAAAGGGGAAGTTGCAGTGCCGCAGGGCGACAGTTCTTGCCAGTGGCTAAGGCTGCCAGCAAACAGCCCTTGGGCGGGCAAAAAACTGTCAGAGGTAGATGTGCTGACCCAGTACGGGGTGCAGGTGCGGGCGATCCGCCGGGAAGGGAAATTTACTCGCTGGCCCGACGGAAGTAGCAATTTGCAAGAAGGCGATCGTTTGCTGCTGTGCGGCGGCTTCTACGAGCTCGGCTTGATGCAGCGGACGGCCTCACCACCGGTGCCGCAACCTGCTTTAAAGGTGCCTTTGGTCAAGGCCCAAGTCATCGAAAAGCTGTTTAGCGATTAGGGAAGGAAGAAGGAAGAGGGAAGAGGGAAGAAGGAAGAGGGAAGAAGGAAGAAGGAAGAGGGAAGATTTGTTCCACTGTCTCCCTCTCCCCCTCCCCCACTCTCCCACTCTCCCACTCTCCCACTCTCCTCAGCCGTTGGGCTTGAGATAAGCAATGGCTGGTCGCGAGATCAGAATTTGTGTTTCTGAGGGATCGAGGAGGCAAATGCAGCTATTATCCTGCCAAAAAATTCTGCCAGCTACTAAGTCGCCGGTCAGGAGTTTGATCTCCACCTGTTGTTTGTCTTTGATGTAGCTTTGTATTAAGCGAACGCTGGGCAATCCGGTTTCAAATTCAGACATAGTTCAGAAAAATATAGTCAAATATTACCTTAAACCATATTCTTCTGTTTATACCGTTTAACCCTTACTGTCGCAACTACAAGCGCGTCTACGCGATGAGGCATAAACCCATTGGCGGTTCCTTTTCTACCGATATTCATTGAGGAATTGACATCAGCATTAATTAGATATCCCTGTAGAGTTATAAAAATTATATTTGTTGATATTTGACGAAAAAGGACTATAAATTGCATAAAGTTTTATAATACTGGGAAATCGGTAATTTGGTCATCAAATTATCTAATCAGTTTTAACCAAAAGAGGTTTGTTTTTATGCCGATCGAGTTTGCGAAGTATCACGGACTGGGAAATGATTTTATTCTGATTGACAACCGCCACTCGTCAGAACCGGCGATCACGCCAGAACAAGCTGTGGATTTGTGCGATCGACATTTCGGGATTGGCGCAGACGGTGTGATATTTGCTCTTCCGGGTCAAAACGACACTGATTATACGATGCGGATTTTTAATTCCGACGGTTCGGAACCGGAAATGTGCGGCAACGGGATTCGCTGTTTGGCTAAGTTTATCGCCGATTTGGAAGGGTCAGAGGCGAAAACTCAGTACCGCATCCACACTCTGGCTGGTGTGATTAGCCCGGAATTGCGATCGGACGGTCAGGTGAAGGTGGATATGGGGGTTCCCCGGCTGCTGGCGGCGGAAATTCCGACAACTTTGGCTGCAGCGGATGCCAAAGCTATTGATGTGCCGATCGAAGTTGCTGATAAATCTTGGTCTGTTACCTGCGTCAGCATGGGCAATCCTCACTGCATTACTTTTGTAGAGGATGTTTTGGCTGTTGCTTTAGAAACTGTCGGGCCTCAATTCGAGAACAACAAAGCATTCCCGCAGCGTACCAATACGGAATTTATTCAAGTGATACGTTCAGACTATGTAAAAATGCGGGTGTGGGAAAGAGGCGCGGGTGTTACTCTAGCTTGTGGGACTGGTGCTTGTGCTGCTGTGGTAGCTGGGGTGTTGGTAGGGAAGTGCGATCGGGTAACTGCGGTTGAACTCCCCGGTGGCGTTTTGGAAATCGAATGGGCAGAAGTTTCTGGGCGGATTTACATGACCGGGCCGGCACAGCGAGTATTTACTGGTTCTATGAGTGATTAGTCATTAGTGATTAATCATCAGTCATTAGTCATCAGTCATCAGTCATCAGTCAGAAGGTTTTTTTGGTGGAATTACCAAACAATAAAAATTATTGAATTCAAAATTTTTATTGAATTCTGACCAATGCCTTCCGCCTTCACAAGTTATTGGCTGCGGACTGAAGACTGAAGACTAATAACTAAGCCTGAAATCTAAAATCTAAAATCTAAAATCTAAAATCTAAAATTAACTAGGTGGGCTGGCATGGCTGGAGGTATTTATCTCATTCAGGACGACGACAGGCTGGTAGAAATGATGGAACAGCCCTACGACTCGGAAGACCAGTTACAAGATTTGCTAGTAACTTATCCTAATTTGATCGCGGGAGACCAAATCGATCGCGCGACGGCGCGCAGGTGGCTGTTAATTTCGCGGGAAGCTGCACCCAGCGATGAGGAAACAGCGGTACAGTGGTCGCTGGATCATTTGTTTCTCGACCAAAATGCCGTTCCTACTTTGGTGGATGTGCGGCGAACTCCTAATGCGGAACTGCGGCAAAAAGTTTTGGGTCAGTCGATCGACTATGCTGCTAATGCGTTGTTTTACTGGCCCATCGATTCAATTATTGCTCTGTTTGAAGCTAATTGTCGCGATCGGGGTCGCGATCCTGAACAGATTTTTGAAGAGTTTCTCGGTGCGGATGCTAATGAAGACCTATTTTGGCAGAAAGTTAAAACTAATTTGCAAGCGGGTAAAGTTCGCTTAGTGTTTGTAGCTGACGAGATTTCCGCTGAAATGCGCCGAGTGGTGGAATTTCTCAACGAACAAATGGACCCGGTTGAAGTTTTGGCGCTGGAAATTAAGCAGTATGTAAGTGAAGACGGTTTAAAAACGCTAGTTCCCAGAGTGCTCGGTCAGACAGCGGAAGCACAGCAGAAAAAATCCAGCGCAACGCGCGAAAGAAGGCGCTGGGATGAATCTTCATTTTTTGCAGAAATCCAAGCTAGACGGGGCGCGGACGAGGCGCAAATGGCAAGAGAAATTTACTTGTGGGCAAAAAGTCAAGAACCCGAAGTTCAAATCCAGTGGGGAACGGGGGACGCCTACGGCGGTTTCGCCGCTCAATTGCCTCAAAAGGGCAGAAAACCCTATCAGTTATTCACTGTAGATATTGCTGGCAGAATGGAGATTTCTGCTGATAATTATGGTTCCCAGCAGCCTTTTAATGCGGAACAAAATTGGCTGGAATTGAGAAGTAAGCTGAGTTCGATCGGTCTGTCGCTACCTACAGAACCGGGTGAGAGAAGGTCGCCGAGTCTGGCTTTGTTTACTTTGCAAGACGAATCCGCCCTCCAGCAAGTTATGGAAACTTTTGACTGGGTGATTGAGCAAATTCAAACGTTATAGTTATCAGTCATTTGTAGGGTGATATTTGGCGCAACTTATTTTTAGAGTGCGCCGAATATCACCGAAGAACGATCGGGAAGCCCCTGGTTTTAGCACTTTACCCTTATTAGCTGATTTCATTTGTCCTCAATCTTGATTACATAGTTATTAGTTGTTAGCTGTTAACTACTAACTAATGACCAATGACTAATGACTAATAATCATGACTATTGATAGCGAATGTTTGCTTGTTTCAAACGCCGCAATGCTTCTCCCAGCCGATCGCAATCTGCAATCAAACTAATTCTCACATATCCTTCGCCGCCCGGCCCAAAAGCATTCCCAGGAGTCACCACAACACCCGTTTGCTGCAAAACATTCAGGGCAAAATCAGTCGAACTCATGCCCGGAGTGCAGGGAACCCAAAGATACATTGCAGCCAGAGGTTTAGGAATATTCCACCCTAATTCTGCCAATCCTTCCACCATGAAATCCCGGCGAGTCCTGTAACGATTCTGCACTTCGTGCAAGTAACTATCCGGCAATTGCAGTGCTGTTTCTGCTGCTGTTTGCAAAGCGGAAAATATACCGTAATCTAGGTTAGTTTTTAAGGTCCGCAAACCTTGGATAATTTTGCTATTTCCTACTACAAAACCGACGCGCCAGCCGGCCATATTGTAGGTTTTGGACATGGTGTGAAATTCGACGCCGATTTCTTTACCGCCGGGAATTTCTAATAAACTTGTCGGTTGATAGCCATCAAAGGCTAATTCCGCATAACACAAATCGTGAACCAGCAAGATTTGATGCTTGTGCGCGAAAGCCACAATATCTTTGTAAAATTCGCGGGGTGCAGTCGCTCCTGTCGGATTGCTGGGATAATTGAAATAGAGTATTTTGGCTTGTTCGGCTACGCTGTCGGGAATGTCGGCTAAGTCAATTACCCAGTCGTTTTCTGGTTTAAGGATGATGTTGTGAACTTTTGCACCAGCGATGATTGGCCCGCGAAATAATACCGGATAAGCGGGACTTGGTACTAATATTACGTCCCCTGGATTGATATAGGCGATCGCAAAATGTGCTAAACCTTCTTTAGAACCCAACAAAGGCAATGCTTCGCTTTCTGGATCGAGTTCAACGTTGTAGCGGCGGCTGTACCATTTAGTAATAGTACGGCGGAAACTGGCAGTTCCTTCAAAGGGTGGATAGCCGTGATTTGCAGAATTTTGGATGGCTGCGACAGCGGCTTCTACTACTGGTTGAGGAGTGGCACCGTCGGGGTTTCCCATTCCTAAGTCTATTAAATCGAGTCCTTGTTCGCGGGCGCGGGCTTTGAGTTCGTCGAGACGGGCAAATACGTAGGGCGGTAGTTTTTGCAACCTGTCAGCAGGGCTAATCCAATCCAAGGTCATTTATTTTTTGTCAGTTGTCAGTTTTCCTGGTTTGTAGTAAGGACTTTCGTCCTTGCTAGCACAGCCTTTTCAGGACTTTAGTCCTTACTACAAACTGTTTTAATTCTTAATCTTTAATTCTCCCACAGGTGCGGTGGTAGAAACCATCGCTGCCATTAATTGTTGGGGAACAACTTTAAAAGGCAGTCGGTGGATGTCGGAATTGGGATTGCAGGCGATATCGGCGGCGCGCTGCAATTCGGTGATGGTAATGTCTCCGAGTCCGAGGTTGTCTAAAGTTTGGGGTAATCCAATCTCGGCGTAGAATTTTAGCAGTTGCTGTCTGGCGCTAGCGGCGAGTTGATTGTTTTGCAGCATTTCTTCTAACCGCAGTTGTACTAAAATGCCGTAGGCAACTTTTTCGCCGTGCAATGTGCCGTGACTTGCTAATAGATGAGTTAGGCCGTTGTGGACAGCGTGGGCGGCGACGGTGCGGCATTGGGCGCCGCCAATTCCGCCGATTACTCCTGCTAGCAATACGGCTGCATCTGTGACTTCTTGCCAGGTTTCGCTACCGGGTTCTTTGAGGGCGGCTGCTGATTTTTGGAATAAAATATCGCGCAGTATTCTAGCTTGTTGGACGGCGGAAATTATCAGGGTTTGTTCGGAGTGTCCGCTGCTGACTGAGGCTTCGTACCATTTGGCGATCGCATCTCCAATTCCTGCTACTAATGTGCGCTGCGGTGCGGTTTGAATTAAGCCGTAGTCGAGTATTAATAAGTCGGGACATCTGACTAATGTGACATCGTATTGGAATGCACCTTGTTCTGAATAAATGTTAGATAGGGCTGTCCAAGCGGCACAGGTGGCTGCTGATGTGGGTATGGTGACGATCGGGATTTTGCACTGATGGGCGACGAGTTTGGCTGCGTCTAAGGCTTTGCCGCCGCCTACACCGATGATGAAATCGGCTTGATGGGTTTGGGCTGCTGCGCGGAGGGTTTCGAGGCTGGTTTCGCTGCAATCCTTGCCGTATGCTGTTTCAGCGGATTTTAACTGCTGCTGTTCGAGGATTGGTTGCAGGTAGGGTTGGGCGGCGGCGAGGGAGTTGCTGCCGCCGACGATTAGCGGCCGCTTTCCGAAACGGGCGATCGCATCTCCGGCTTGGGTGATTGCCGATCGACCTCGCAATACACAGGCGGGAGCAATTGTCAAGGAATAAATTGCAGTTGGGGTGGCGGTTTTAGTGCTTTGGGTTTGAGTCATCGAACCACTGGATAAGTGACGAGAAGGTTGACGCTTTGCAGGATTGCTGGATTTTATAGGATAACTCTAACCCATGTTGGGCGATCGGGTAAGTTTTGTAAAGTTTTTATTAAGTATTGTTGGGCTGTTGGGGGATGGGAGAGGGGAGTTGAGGGGCGATCGCTATGATAAATTTAGGAATATAAGCAATTTCAAGGATAGGGCAATGCTGACTAAACAAGATTGGGACTGGTTAGCAGTGTGTTCTCATTATCAAACGGCTGTCACAGTCCAGACACTTCTCAAAGAAGGAAAATCTATGGAAGCAACGGCAGGTTTAGAATCTTTAATTGAAGCAATGGGAAGAACAGAAAAACGAGCGGTAAAAAGCCAGTTAATTCGTTTAATGCTTCATATTATTAAATGGAAATCTCAAGCTGAAAAAAGAACTGCTAGCTGGGCTATTAGTATTCGTTCGGAGCGGCGAGAGATTGAAGAAAGTCAAGAAGAAATGCCGAGTTTAAATCGTGATTTTATTGAGTCAATCTGGGAGAAATGTTTTCAAGTGGCGGTGAAAGATGCCGAGGATGAAATGGGTAAAAAATGTCAATTAACCTCACTTGCTTGGTCAGAAGTTTTTGAAGATGAATATACTTTGTCGGATGGCGCTTTAGAAGATGGAAATTTTGAGTAATGTGTGCGATCGCATTTTTTGGACTGACGCAGCCACCTGGTTTCTCAACCCAACCTGTTTAGTGATAGGGACTTACGCAGAACCTTTATCTGTTAAAATTGAGGCTTAACGTACAAATCCCAGACTCGTTTCACTTCTGCTGCATCCGCTTGAGAAATTTGCCCGATTTTCGCTAGCAACAAAGACTTTTCCAAACAATCTAATCTAGACAAGCGTACTGTTGAAGCAACGCGCAAACCGCTGACAGACCAATCATTAAGAAATACATCAGTTTGGCTGCGGGGTTTGGCAGAGGTGACGACTGCTGCTACCACATCCTCGCCATCCAACCACAGTAAAAGTATGGGGCGTTTTTTAGAACCTGCGCCGCTTGTAAAGGGAATATTTGCTACCCAAAAATCACCTGGTTCAATAGTCGTCATAGAGTCCTTCGTCTTCGGGTGCGTAGCCTTTCAAAAAAGCGTCGTGGCTGCGAGTAATAGCTGAGTGAATTAAATAGTCTTCGCCGTCTAGTAGCGAGGGATTGAGAGGCGGTGTTTCTGTGGGTGAAGGGCTAGATTCTGAACTTGCACTCAACTGCTTTGTCTGTTGTGCTTTGTACAAGAGGAATTGCACAAAATCGAGAACTTCCTCTTGTTTTTCTCTCGACAGAAGCCGCAAATTTTCGGACAGGGTTTGTTCGAGATTAATAGTTTGTTTCATGGAATTTTTACCTTCAGCTTTTTGAAATTGCTGCCTTGCCTAAATATTTTATAAAAACTCTCAAAAGATCATTTTTGATTCTAGCCACTCCCACAATATAACCGATCGAAGTTCTTCACCTCTTTGGTTTTAATCGTTGGAGGTGGGCTGCTTTTTCCGGCCAAACAAACCAGACATACTTAAACCAGTCACTAGCAAGCCAATCATTCCCAAGCCGTTCAAAATCGGGTAAATTGCTTGCAGGTGAAAGATTTCACCTGTATGAATTTGCAATAAAAATCTAGATGAAATTTCTATACCGAGCGGCCACTCTCGGACAATGGTTATGACCATTCCAGTCAAGACAGTCAGCGCGATCGGCAAAGCAACAATAAGGCCTAGAATGCGGTGGTACTTGCGAAATGCTCTCTTCATAGTGGTTGAAAGTTTGGGAATACTGAGGTTATATAAGGAGCCAGCGTTGAGTGCTTGTTTCTGAGTAACTGCGATCGCAAAACTCTCACAGGACTTACGCACTCCGACGCACAGAAACCGAATATTTTAACTTTTATTCAAGGTTTGAACCACTTACGGGGGTTAAAAAACTCGGTTTCTGCGTCTGAGACTTTAGAATTAAGCACTCACCATTGAAATTTAGGACTTAGGAATGCTACTGATAGTCTTTTCCAGCGACTGCAATTGAGTCAGCACTTGGTCTTTACTTGGCTGAGACTTTTTGAGCGCAGTCATCACTTTTTCTGTGGTATCCTCAACTGCATCGTAGCTTTTAGGAGCTTTAGCTTTGATACCGTCTTCTACTTTCTTCCAGGCATTCTCAAATTTGTCAAATTCGGTTTTGGCTTTGGCAAAGTTTCCAGCCTGAACTGCTGCTTTGGTACTGGAAACCACGCCACTCAATTCTGCATAGTTTCCCTGGGATGCTGCTTTCTCAGTTTTTACAGCAGTAGCAGCAGGAACCGGGGCGGGTGAAGTTGGGGGAGTGGAAGCTTCTTTAGCGCTGTCGCAACCAGCCAAAGCTATCAGGCTGATGGCACTAAGGACAAGGATTTGATGAAAATGAGCCATAAACAATCCTCACATAGATCGATACTAGAATCTATTGTGTCACAAAAAAAATCAGATCCATGGGGATAAATCAACATCCTGCGGGATAGTAAATTTTGAAGCTGGAAGTCGGCTGATAGTTTGGTAGGTTTGGGTTGAGGGAGGAAACGCCACTAGATGATGGTTTGCCACTGTTGACCTGAATCCAGTGCAACCCAAGCTACTGACTAACCTCTTGTGGGTTTTAGGTTCAGAAAGTTAATTCGGGCGACATTTCTGATTTTATGGAGGATAATTAACACAGATAATTAAGCTTATTACTAATTCTTGCACAACCGTTTCAGAAACTTTTCGGATACATCTGACAAATCGCTCAGTAGTTACACTCCGAACTTGCAAAACCTTCCCTGCTGAGTCTGCGTTTCACCAGTTTTCTTCTGTTAGCTGAATCAGAATCATGAAAGGGCGATTTTGAAATTTAGGTTGCCATGTAGCCACAAGAATTATAATGCGAATGGGGATAGAACTAAACATTTCCGAACTACTCACAAACGCAGGACGTGTTTTCTAAATTTCTTGTTGTCGGGTGAGGTAGAGTTGTACTAGCCAAATCTATCCTCCTTTGGAGTTAGCAGTCATATTGTCAGAGGTCTATGATGCAACGCCGACTCAACATCTTTTTGGGAGCATCCCAAATGTGCAAAAACATTCCTACCACTCTCTGAAAAACTCATTCTGCCGTTAATTTTTGGGGCAAGTTGCACATTTGGGATGCTCCCTCCTAACAACAACTTAAATTCGTTCCGTTGCAGCGGCGTTGTCAGACGGTGGGATGCTATGAAATTAAATTCCTGAAGTTGAAGAATGTAAAGGTTTTGCTATATATCGAGTACGCTCATAAATCTTTTGATATTTTTTAAATATTTCTCTATCCGAAACAACTTCAATCTGCTTGAGTTTACGATTCTCGTCAAGGCGGAATATAGCTAAACGCATATCATCAATAAGTATGAAACCTAAATTCAGAGGTTTTTCACAAATCTGAGGAAGTGATTCATACAGTTGCTTAACCTCAACATATGAAACATTTATTCCATACCTGCGATGATATTCAATGACCTCACTTAATTTTTGCAATTCACTCAATTCATCAATTACAAATATCCGATTTACATCAGCATGGTCAGTATCAATTTTGCTTTTGAGTGGAGACAGCAATCTTCTAGCATATTCTTGTGTCCATTCTTCTGGGTTAATATAGCTAAAAGCATAGAACTTATTATCTAAGTCATACATCAATTTTTTCCAAATACTGTATAGCTGCTCAGGAGGAAATGTCAGTGAGCCATAATGCACTATATTAATTAATTTGCAAGCGGATTCAATCTCATTTGAAAGACGATCAACTTTTTCATTTAATCTCAATATTTCTTCAGTTAATCTAAGTTGACGAATATCTTTTTTACTGCTTATAACAAGCCATATAACAGTTATTGAAGCCGTCAAAGAGATAAAGAATACTGCAAATGTAAGTAATTGAACGCTTGGACTGTTTGAAGTTATTCCAACTAAAACCGATCCTGTTGCAAAGATTAAAAGGATTCCAAATATAAACAAGTATTCGGGTTGAACTTTTAACCCTTGAATTATTTCTAGATGTACACTATTTTTTTCTGAATTATTAGTATCTGTAGGCATCTATTTAAATTGGCTTCTAGAAGATGATATTTTCAGTTAAATCATAACTTTTCAATTATGCTAGCGTCCAGTATTTACTTCGATTCAAACTTGTCTCACCCTCCAGTAATGTCTCATATCAAATTCCGTTAATAGGCAGCACTATCAAAATCGGATAATCCAAGATGGGCGTTAGCTGGAGCATTTCTATTGTGTGTGCCATCAAACGGATTTGATATCACAGGTGAATAAAGGTATAGCGAGAGTTTCCAAGTTTCTACAGCCCAATTATGAAAGCGATCGCACCCACTTCTCACCCATCCCTAAAGGTCATAGCTTGCCCATTCTGGGCTAACCACTGCTTACGATCGCACCAATCACTCACAATTTGCTCGACCCTATCGAGAACGCATGATTATGGTTCGGTTCAATCAAATGCACCCACTCGTGAGCCACCACATACTCTATCATGGTTCGCGGTAGCATCGCCACTCGCCACTGAAAATATAAATCTCCCTTGTGCCTGCAGGAACCCCAGCGATAGCCTAAATCTCGCACTTGCACCGAACGGGGAGAAGCTTCGATGTGTGAGAAAACAGCAGCAATTTGTGTATCTAAAATAGAGGAAAGGCGATCGCAATACCATCTAATAAACACTTCTATCCCCTCCGTCTGGGCTTCCCGCTGCAATTCAAAGCGACTTTAATAGAATGTCAAGGGTGGCTTTCCCTTGACTCCATCCACCAGTTTGAGTCGATACCTGCGTCCCAGATAGTAAAATCCTTCGCCTGATACATATTTTTTAGCAGCAGTGGGAGGATTGAGGGATTCTTTCTCGATCGGTTTGCTGTAAATCCATAAACGCTTATCGTTGACAACTTTTTTTAATATTTATATTGGCACTTCTGGGGGAGTTGCCAAAATTAATTTACCATCTCGTTCGATGGTGATCCCGATCGTGCGCCGTCTTTTTGTATTTTATCTTTTTGAAATTATATGCGATAGTTGTAGCCCTGTTCGGTGAGGAAGAGTTGGCGGTGTCGCGCAAAATCTTCCTCGTAAGTTTGTAGCGATACTAATGTATAAAAGCTGGCATTGTGTCCGTCGGGTTTGGGGCGGAGAATTCGTCCCAGGCGCTGCGCTTCTTCTTGGCTAGAACCATACTTTCCTGATACTTGAATTAACACATCGGCATCGGGTAAATCGACAGCAAAATTGCCCACGCGAGATAGAATTAATCCCGGAATCTCTTTGTGACGGAATGCTTCGTATAACCGATCGCGCTCAGCTTGTTTTGTCTTCCCCGTAATTAGAGGCAATTCGGTAATTTTGGCGATCGCATCCAACTGTTCCAGAAACTCACCGATAATTAAAAAAGGAGCGCATGAAGCGTTAACGGATGTAGAGTTAATAACAATTCGGGTTGATCGATGGGAGAATTTGAAGGAATATAACTTAGGGTGCATGGGAGCGCTATGCAGCTAACAGCGCTGGTAGATAACTCTTAACCGCTCGTAAGATGTGACAGTAAATTTCAGCCCAAGCCTAAAAACATGATATTGACCAAACGTAGTATTTTGTTGAGCGCTCTGGTATTAGTAGTGCTGGGAAGTTCAATTTTTCTAAATATTAGTCTCTACAGTCGAGCTAAACAGTTTTATCGCGAGCTCAATCAAACTCGTTTAGATCCTCTGGGATTGAGCGAATATCCTACAAATGTCAAGGAAGTTACTGATACAGCTCAAACTCGTGTGGTTTTCTTTGGTGACTCTAGAGCAGCTAGTTGGATATCGCCTAATATCAGTGAATATGAGTTCATTAACCGAGGAATTAGCTCTCAAACCTCAGTTCAGACGATCCAAAGATTTGCCGCTCATGTGCGCCCTCTAAAACCAAATTTAGTAATTATTCAGGTTGGTATTAACGATCTGAAAACCATTGGCTTGTTTCCCGAACGCAGAGATGCGATCATTGCCAATTGTCAAGCGAATATTAAGCGAATTGTAGAAGAATCTAGGAATCTAGGTGCAGTAGCAATCGTGACTACTATTTTCCCAGTAGGAGAAGTGCCACTACAGCGCAAGCCTTTTTGGTCTGATGAGATAAGTCCGGCTATTAAAGAAGTGAATGCCTACATCGCCACATTAGCTGGAGAAAAAACTATAGTGCTTGATACCTTCTCTATTCTTGCCGATAGTCAGGGCATGATGTTGCGGAAATACAGAGCAGATGAACTACACTTAAATGAACAGGGGTATGTGATTATCAACAAGCATCTGTCGCAACTACTCAATACAATGGGACGGAAAAAAGGACAGAATTAGGCTAGGGTATTAGCACATATTTTAGTTTAAGAATCTTGTGAAATGGGTTTACTTCTATGATTAGATATGAGTTTATCTGCTGCAGGGCGCTCGCCATTGTACGATTTAAGATTTGAGATTGCTTGTATCACCAAAGTTTAGATATTGCTTGCAGTTGCAGTCTTTTTGGAACTGGGATTAATTTGAGATTTAACCCCAAAGTGTGAGATAATTCTTTACAATCGTGACTTGTGCTTTCCGGCGCCAGCGAACCCGGTAAAGCAGCAGTGGCAGTCAGCGCTGTTACAAAAAAATTGTGCGTGCAATTCCTAATTATCACAAACCAGACAATATGACCCAAAAGCCAACCACAACCTATCGCACCGAAAGCGACTCGATGGGAGAAAAACAAATCCCATCTAATGTCTACTACGGCATCCAAACCCTGCGCGCAGTTGAAAATTTCCCGATTAGCGGCATTAAGCCTTTATCAACATACGTTGATGCTTGTATTTTAATTAAAAAAGCAACGGCGATCGCCAATGGCGAACTCGGCTGCATTCCCCAAGATATCAGTCAAGCAATTGTCCAAGCAGCAGATGAAATCCTAGCTGGCAAATTGCGCGATCAGTTTGTAGTTGATGTCTACCAAGCCGGCGCCGGAACTTCTCACCACATGAATGTTAATGAAGTTCTTTCCAATCGCGCTTTGGAAATTATGGGCGATGAAAAAGGCAACTACAAGCGCCTCAGTCCTAACGACCATGTAAACTACGGTCAATCAACAAATGATGTGATTCCGACGGCGATTCGGATCGGCGGATTGTTGGCGTTAGAAAAAACTTTGTTTCCGGCTTTGTCGGAGGCCGTAGTCGCCCTAGAAAACAAAGCCGAAGAATTTAAAGATATTGTTAAATCCGGCCGCACTCACCTGCAAGATGCTGTGCCGGTTCGACTCGGCGATACCTTCGGCGCTTGGGCGCAAATTCTGAAAGAACATACCTTGAGAATTGACAGGGCATCCGATGATTTGACATCTCTGGGATTGGGGGGAAGTGCGGCCGGAACCGGGTTAAATACTCACCCAGAATACTGTCAAAAAGTTGCTGAAATTCTCTCCGAATTAATCGACCAACCCCTGAAACCAGCAAAGCATTTAATGGCAGCTATGCAGAGTATGGCACCGTTTGTAAATGTGTCTGGTGCACTGCGAAATCTCGCTCAGGATTGCGTTAAAATCTCCCATGACTTGCGTTTGATGGACTCCGGGCCGAAAACGGGTTTGAAAGAAATTCAACTGCCTCCTGTGCAACCTGGTTCGTCAATTATGCCGGGAAAATACAATCCTGTGATGGCAGAAATGACATCGATGGTTTGTTTTCAAGTTATGGGTTACGATAGCGCGATCGCCCTGGCCGCCCAAGCGGGACAATTAGAATTAAACGTGATGATGCCCCTGATTGCCTACAATCTCATTCACAGCATCGAAATTTTAGGCAATACCATCAGCGCCCTGACTACACAATGCCTCGCCAAAATTGAAGCTAAGGGCGATCGATGTCTCGCTTATGCTGAAGGTAGTCTCGCCCTCGTTACCGCCCTCAACACTCACATCGGCTATCTCAACGCCGCCGCTGTCGCCAAAGAATCTCTAGAAACCGGCAAATCTTTGCGGCAAATTGTGCTAGAACGGGGTTTAATGAGTGCAGAAGACTTGGCAAAAGTTCTAGATTTAGAGAAAATGAGTGCGATGCCAACATCTTCTGCTAACGTATAGGCGATCGTAGAAATCAGCTAGAAACTAGAAGGCTGAACTCGATTTAATTCTGCCTTCTGCGTTCTGAGTTCTGCCCGATCGCTGTCACAGGTTAAAGTTAAACAATTCAGAATTAATTTTTTTTAGATTTAATTCTGATTTTTTTATAGTCTAAAGTTGGGGAGCAAAATTTATGCGCGCAGGTTCTTTTGCCAAATTAACTCAAGATAAAGAGAACACAACTCAAGTGACATTTCATTATGTGGAAGGTCAGGCTGAAACTTTCACTATTCCGATGCCTGCACAAGAATTCCAAGAGGAAGTGCTGACTTTGTTAAATCAACCTTGGTTGACTTTCCATTTAGCCGATCAAACGGTTTTTATCTGCACAGCCAGGGTGGTAAAAGTAGAAGTAAAACCTGCTATCCCTGAACTGCAAGGTCAAGGAATATTCTCTAACTCACTGCGAGTTAGTACCATGCAGCGGGCTGCTGTTGGTAGATTGCCGATGAATAGTTAGGGTTCATTTGTATTGAGATGATTCTGGGTAACGCAGGCGCAGATCACCCTGCTTAGGGTGTTCCGTGCCTGCGTTACATTAAGATTATTCCCCCATCGATAACCAATTACAAATTAATTCATAATTATGTCTGCTGTTAGTTTAGTTCAGGCCAACTCATACGATCGCCAAATCTTGCAAGTATCTTTAGAAAGTTTGCTGGCACCCTTGGGCGGAATCTCGGCTTTTGTCAAATCGGGCGATCGGGTTTTACTCAAACCCAATCTCCTCACCGGTTCTCGCCCTACAAAAGAATGCGTCACCCGCCCAGAATTGGTTTACTGCGTCGCTAAAATGGTCATTGAAGCCGGAGGAAAACCATTTTTAGGCGATAGTCCAGCTTTTGGTAGCGCTATGGGTGTAGCCAAAGCAAACGGTTATTTGCCACTGTTGGAAGAACTGAATTTGCCAGTAGTTGAGTTTCAAGGAAAACGCTACGAAACTGTCAGCGAAGATTTCAATCATCTGCGAATTTGCAAAGAAGCAATGGAAGCGGATGTAGTGATTAATTTGCCCAAACTCAAATCTCACGTTCAATTAACCGTGACAATGGGCGTGAAAAACTTGTTCGGCTGCGTCCCCGGCAAAATGAAGGCTTGGTGGCACATGGAAGCTGGCAAAGATAGCGCCAGATTCGGTGAAATGCTGGTAGAAACGGCCCGGGCGATTAACCCAAATTTGACGATTTTGGATGGCATTATCGGTCACGAAGGTAACGGGCCAAGCGGCGGCGAACCTAAATTTTTGGGAATTTTGGCCGCGTCTGATGATGTGTTTGCTTTGGACAGAACTTTAGTTGAAATTATTAATGCTGATCCGGCGGCGGTTCCCACTGTAGCTGCGGCGATGAGATTAGGACTGTGCTCGAATTTAGAGGATCTTGATTTTCCGCTGTTGCAGCCGGAAAATCTCAAGGTTTTGGATTGGAAGTTGCCGGAAAACATGATGCCGATCGACTTTGGTATGCCCCGCGTGATTAAGTCTACTTTCAGGCATTTTTATATCCGGTTTATCAAAGAACGGATGGGGGCTTACGCCGATCGATAGGAGGCATTCGCTACAAATTCATAAAAATGCGCGCTTGTCAATCAGCTCTTGTGCTGAAGATTAAAGAAAAGTTTGGCTTCCCAACTCAATTGGGAGCTAAATTTTCAGATCAAGGAACAGTAGCGGGCGCAACATTTGCGCCCACCGATATATGAAATGGCAAATTTTATACTTCGCTTTCGCAAAAGATTTCAGCAATATTATTGAGGTACAAATGCAAGAAAGTTTTTATTGGTCTTGCTCGCAGCCTACATCGCTACCCAGTTTTATAACTTAATTTATACTTGAAGTATTGCTGAATTCGTAAATATATGAAAACTTATTCACATCCCGATCGCGGAATGTGAAGTTTTTTTATGCACAGTGACAAAGCAAGTTAAATGGGTTAGCTTAAATTCGATGTAAGCTGAAAACCACGCCCCAGCAATCGTGTTTCCGAAACCTAATATTTTTTGGGCAGTCATCTGCTGTATTTCGGATTCTGCAATTGTTAATCGCACATAATTGATTTCTGGATTTGACATCCAACACGAGTGGTTATTAGTACGTCAAGTACCTAAATAATGAAAACTCCAATGCAAAGTCAAACGTCCTTAAGCCCTACCGTCGTCTGCCCGATATCGGGAGAGAGTATGAAACCGTGGCTATTCATACCCGGTGATTGGCGCAGACCTGCAAACAAAGAGTCATTTCAATTGTATTGGTGCGAAAAGTCACAACTTGGATGCATTCATCCTCTACCCGATCTCAACACAATCGCCAGCTTCTACGACATCGATGAGTATTATACTCATCATATAGACTTTACAGGCTTCGTATCGGACTCTTCTATTTCCTTCTTCGATAAATTGCGTACCCATCTAGCTTGGCGTTTTGATCGCGGAGTAGATGTCACAAGTAAATGGTGGAAGCAACAGTTCGGGACTGCTTCCTGCTCGATATTAGAAATCGGTTGCGCCAACGGGCACCTGCTGCAAGAATTGCAAGCAGATGGTCACCAAGTCTGGGGTGTAGAACCCGATCGACAAGCTTTGGTTTTGGCCCAACAGCGAGGTCTTGATGTATTTTATGGTACTGCTGAATCTTTGCCCCCGGAAGTCAAGTCTAGACAGTACGACATAATTGTGATGAACCACGTACTCGAACATACCAGAGATCCTTTACTTGCACTCCGCAATGCCATGCAATTGCTCGTTGATGGTGGCAAATTGGTAATGGAAGTACCAAATAACTCTTGTATTGGGCTGAAGTCATCAGGGATTGCATGGATGCATCTAGATGTACCAAGGCATTTGTATTTCTTCACACCGCAGAGCTTCCGCGCTATCTGTGAAAAAGGGGGATTTGAGATAATTTCTACTGAGTTTAATGGCTACTATCGCCAATTTGCCAACAGTTGGATCGATGATGAAAGAAAAATTTTCAGTGTGTTCGATTCAATGGCATCTCATCAGATAGTAAAGCTCCAAGAAAACAGTAAATTCCAAGCTTGGAAGCTACTGCTGACAACAATTGTTGCTGCTGATGAAAACAAGTACGATTCGATCCGGATTGTGGCACAAAAGCCATAGCCAAATCGAGGTAGGGGCAATAAACTTTTGGTTTGATTATCAAGTTTGGTTATACACTCACACTACTTTTGTGATCCCCTGCGATCATCGCCCATGGCAGGATTACAGTCAAACCAAATGCGACTATTGACCCAGCAATCCAACTGACTCGATCAAAACTGAGGCACAAACTTTGTATGTAATGTGTGCAGTCCGCACCTTACCACATAGATAATTTAAAAATTGTTTTCTGGCGTAAGCTCGTTTCCGGTTGCATCGGAATCATATATTTGGATCATGTCATATCATGTCCGGTCGTGCGACCGCGATTGTTGTAGGGGATCCCCTCACAAACAATACCTGCCAATAATTGACAATCTCAAAAACCCGCCCCGACCGGGATATTATGGTTAATCGCTCGGACATGATATCAGTGGGGGCTTAAGAGTTTGCTACCCAAATCGCGAGTTCTTAAGCTCCCACTATACTTCGGATGCTACCGGATTTGATATCAATTTTATTGAATAAGCTGTCGCGCATTTAAATTGTATATTCAGGGCGGGCGGGACGCCCACCCCACAAGACTTTAATTTTTTTACAGACAATTTAAATGCCGGAACAGCTTATGCGATCGCAGTTGCACCTCAAAACGATTAGTTACGATGTGTTTGCTTTTTAAATTTTTTCTTGTGAGCACCCATAATTCACAAGAAACTTTTAAATTTCAACCATATAATACTTCTTCTACAGGCGGCGTCGCGTCTGTGGGGTCGAACTGTTTGATTTTCAAAGCTTGTAGTAAAAACAACCAGATATAAAGCGGATTCAAAAAAACATACCGCTGCCAAAGACGCCGAGGTTCCTTCATCATCCGAAACAGCCATTCCAAACCTATTTTAGATAAAAAGTCAGGAGATTTAGCCAAATTACCCGCATGAAAATCGTAAGCAGCACCTACAGCAATCAACGGCATTGATAAGTCGTCCCGGTATTCGTAAGCCCAGACTTCTTGCCGGGGACACCCCAAACCGACAAACGTAATTGCTGCACCGCTGTTGCGAATTTCCTGTGCAATTTCTTGTTTCTCCTGGGGCGAAACGTGCCTAAATTTAGAAGGCTGAGTTCCAGCAATAATTAACTTGGGAAAACGCTGGCAGAGATTGCGAGATAAAGCTTCTAGTACAGAAGCTTGAGAGCCGTACAAATAGATAGGCAATCCTTCTTCTGCCGCACGTTCGCAGATTTGTAACATCGCATTCGGCCCGCAAACTCGATCGGGCAATTCCGTATGGTATAGCCAATTTAACGCCCACCTGACCGGCTGTCCGTCTGGCAATACTAAGTCAATGTGATTAATCCGATAACGATGAGTGCTGTCTAGAACCCCAGTCATTACCCCGTGAACCGCTAAAGCAGAAACTGACATTGGTTTTCCGGCGCTGGCTGCTGCAATAATTTTGCTAACAGCCGCTTCATAATTAACGGCATTTACTAATATGCCCAGTACATTCTTTTTCCCTTTATCAATCATGGAGCACCTCTTGAAGTCAACGCTCGCAGTTACACTCATAAATCTCCCCTAAGATTTGTTTAACTTTGTATTCTTCAATCGTTTACCGAAATTCCCAGCACATTCTTTTTGCCCCGCTCAATCATTGGCATCTTCTTTCAGCCAACGCTCGCGGTTACATTCATAAATCTCCTGTAGAATTTGTTTAACGTTATATTTCATTTTCCAGTTGGGATAGTGACTGGAAAATTTTGAATTGTCGCTAATCCACCAAATGTGATCCCCAATGCGATTCCCTTCAGCATAAGTCCAATTAAACTTGCGTTCCGCAATTGCCTCGCACATCTGGATAGCTTCTAACATCGAACAATTGCTGTACCTGCCTCCTCCTGTATTATAAACTTGGGCGCTTTTGGGAGCTTTATAAAATTCATAAAATGCCGAAATTAAATCAGCGCTATGAATGTTATCGCGAACTTGCTTGCCTTTGTAGCCAAACACGGTGTAGGGAGTTCCCGTGACAGCACACTTCATCAAGTAGGCGAGGAAGCCGTGCAATTGAGCTCCAGAGTGATTTGGACCCGTCAAACAGCCGCCGCGAAAACAAGCGGTGTTCATATTAAAATATCGACCGTATTCTTGAACTAAAATGTCAGCAGCTACCTTAGAAGCACCAAACAAACTGTGCAGGCACTGATCAATTGACATATCTTCTCGAATGCCGCTTTCGTAAGTATGGCCTGGTTCAATTTCCCACCTGTGTTCTAATTCAATTAAAGGCAAACTGTTAGGCGTATCGCCGTATACTTTATTGGTAGAAGTGAAAATGAAAACCGCTTTAGGACAGTACAAGCGAGTTACTTCTAGAAGGTTGAGAGTGCCGTTGGCATTGACGGTAAAGTCTATTTTCGGAGCACGGGAAGCCCAATCATGGCTGGGCTGGGCTGCTGTGTGAATTACTAATTCGATCGACTCGCCGTACCGCTGAAAGATATTGGTAATCGCTTCATAGTCGCGAATGTCCACATCTAAGTGATAATACTTGGTACCCAAAGACTTTTCGAGCAGTTGGCGGTTCCAGTTTGTAGAACCATCAGCACCAAAAAAGAACTGGCGCATATTATTGTCGATGCCAACTATATCTAAGCCTTGTTTGGCAAAGAACTTACACGCCTCAGAACCAATTAAACCCGCCGAGCCAGTAATGATTGCAACGCCCACGTTTCACCGCCTGAAAAAATATAGTTTTCTTTGTTTTGCCCGATCGAACAATCAGAACTTATCCTGATTTTCCATCGAATACATCTTCGCACAATTGGGCAAAGAATAGACCTTTAACATCCCAATCATAGATTTCCCTGACGCGCGTTTGACCCGATCGACCCAAGCGCTCTCGCAATTCACGATTTTGCGCTAAACACACTATAGCTTCTGCTAGACCTTGCACAGTGCGATCGGGGTCAGTAGCAGCCACTTTAATCCCCGTTTGCTCCGTCACTTGAGTAGCCGGGCCCCCCAAATCCAAACAAATCGTCGGACGGCCAACACCCATCATTTCTGTGCAAACAAAACCACCAGAGTCATGCAAACTCGGATGGAGGAGAACGTGAGACTCCCCCATTTTAGAAAGAGTTTCAGTGCGAGATAAAGTTCCCCAAAAAAATACTTTATTTGCCAGTCCCAATTCTGTTGCCAAAGCTTCCAAGCGCTGCCTTTCGGGCCCGTCTCCGACAATCCAGTATTCCGATTGTTCCAGCTTCGCCTCCGCAAATGCACGGAGTCCCAAGTGCACCCCTTTCCAGTGTAAGAGACGACCGACACTGATGAATCTAATTGGTTGCTCAGGCGGGGGAGAAAACTTCTCTAGTTCTTGAATTTCCTGCTGCGATAAACCGACTTGCGAGAAAATCTTCACGTTTTTTGCTTTGAGAAATCGCAGTCGGGCTGCGGTTTCTTCCGTAGTTGCCAGCGCCACGGCACTGCGACGCGCCGTCAGACCCACAAACGGATCTCGTTCTCCTACGCTTTGAGCCAATGCCCGCAGCGTTTCGTAAATTTTGCCCCGGCGGCTAAAATCTTGCCAAAAAGGCTTTGGTGCTGCTTCTGCACCCCCCACAGGCCCCCAAATAAAAGGATGCGGCAACAGCGCCAAGAAACTTGGAGACCAATGTTTGACATAAGTTACGTGATGTACTATGTCAAAACCAATTTCGCGATCGAGCTTCCGAGCTATAAAATAAGCCCAGATTTGCCACAGATAGTAGTGAAGTTGCAGCAATCCTTGTTTCCCCTTCCAATCTTCGCTCCACCCAAACGGATCAAAATAAACAAAGTGCAGGTTTGGCACTGGGTTCCGCTCTAGTTCTGCTTCAATGTACGATCGACAAAACGTGCGAGTAAATACCCAACTTTCGTGATGTTTAGCAGATTGGATAACAGTATTCCATCCTACTCCCTCTTCGGAGCCGAGATTCGGTTCGCAGGCAAAGGCAGATAAAAGAACTTTCATCAACTTTTCTCCAATACTAGCGCTGTCACATCTGCTATTAATTTGGCAGCCTTTTCTGGTGTATGTTCAGCGATCAGTTGCTGGGACTTTTGCCCCATCATCACTAACTTTTCGGGGCAATCAATCAAGTCCCGCATCGCGTTTGCAATACCTTCCGACTGATAGGGATCAAAAATATAACCATTTTCACCTTCAACGATCATTTCGCAAGCCCCAGCCCATTTTGAACACAAAACCGGCTTACCAAATGCCATCGCTTCTAGCACCACCATTCCCCAAGTATCTTCTAACGTAGGAAAAACAAACACATCAGCTTCTAGAAAATAAGACCCCAAGTATCCGTATTCTATCCACCCTGTCCAAACAATTTGTTTTTCTAAACCCCATTCTTTTGTAAGTGCTTCTAGTTCCGGTCGCTGTTCTCCGTCTCCAACGATAATGACTGTGTAATTCGAGTATCCCTGGCTTTGCAAAATTGTGCAAGCTTCTAACAGATTCTTAATCCCTTTGCGAGAAATTACTTGACCCACGCACAAAAAAATTGGGTGGGAAAACGACAAGGATACAGACTTATTATTTTCTAACTTTTGTACCAAAGCTTTAGCATCAGGAACCATGTAAGGTTTAGCAAAGATATTACTTTCGTCGGCCCCAATCACTTCTACCAAATATTCTTTACCTCGGCGACTATTAGAAACAAAGGTATCAGCAAATTTCCCCATCCAGCGTCGAATAGTCGAGCGCACCTTAGAATCTCGAAAGTCTACATTCGGGGAACTACTTTCATAAACTAAAACCAGTCGCCATTTCCCTATAGGCTTAAAGATTATAGCTACCAATGTCCAGATAGAAAATCCACTAGCAAAAATGACCTGGGGCTTGAATTTCAAAAGAGGAAAAATAATCCCAGGAGTAGCCTTAATATAACCACGACTGTACCCTGTTTCTATCTTTTGGGTGGTGATGAATTGAGTATCTCCCACAACTTCGACTACTTCTGTACCAGGAGCTTCCGGATCGTAGCGAGGCCAGAGGCGACCTGTATAAAAAATCGTGTTCGGAATTAGTTTTTTGAGCTCATGTAAAACCGGCGGCCAATAGGCCCCAAATTCTGCCGAAGGAACGAGCCAAGCGATGCGAAATTCCTTTTTGTCAACCATCCTATTCACCTTGAGTTTTGTTTTTAGTCAATCCCAGTTTACTCAACACTGACAACCAAACTAACCTTCGATAAGGTAGCAGCCAATAAATTGGCCACAACAAACCACCATGCTGCTGAGTAAATACCTTCCATTCTCCAGGCGGTTGCAGGGTCGCATCTTTAAAAGATAAACCTTTAGGCGTGCTCATTTTATCTAACCCTTCGCTCAAATTTTTGGCAGCGGTTTTTGTTACCTGTGGGTTGAGGGAACAAGTTCCTAAATGACCGGGAGCAATCCAAACTGTACATCCTTTCTGTCTCGCTCGTAAACCATAATCCCAATCGCCAATATAATGAACAAAAGCAGGATTTAGGTTGCCCACAAGTTGGACGACATTGCGAGGAAGTAGAACGCAGTTGCCATGAATTGTGCTACAAAGTAGAGCTTCTTGAGTTGGTTCTACGAGGCGGTATCGGAAGGGAAGAAAGGGGTGGTCTCGCACCACGCCACCGTAAGTAGTTTTACCCGTTTGCGGATCGCAGGTAGAACCGGAGACGATGGCTTTTGTTTCTCCTTTTTGAGCGAGTTGCTTGCTGGTTGTTAATAAGGTTTTAAGGGCTTCTGGATACATAATTGTATCGTCGTTCAACCAAAGGTAGTAGTCGGGATCGTCTTTCATGGCTTCGGTGAAAGCAAAGCGCATTCCGCCGTTCCAGAATAAATTGCCATCCCCATGAAAAATCTTGACTTGAGGGTAGGCTTGGTGAACTGCTTCGCTGGTACCGTCGGTACTGGCATCATCGACTATATAGGTGGAAATATCTACATTGGCTGGAAGTGCCTGGTTAAAAAGAGCCTCTAAGCAAGCCAATGTTTTCTGTTTGCGGTTGAAGCAAGTTAAAAGGACGGCGATATTAGTACGGTTCATTCTTCCCTGTGTTGCGGTTTTTAACGATAGGTAAGGCTAAAAGTAACAGTGTTTTATTTAGCCACTCGCTCGGCGGTTGCAACCGCCGCTACAAGAACGAAATTAGGGCTTACGCAGTCGCTCCCCCCTTTCACAAGAGGGCTTTAAGAGTGCACCACTTAGCCAAGGGGGTCGGGGTATCAAGGTTTGAGAGTTTAAGAGCGTCAGTCCTAGAAGTCTGGCTGGGTAAACTATTGCTGTATTATAGTTGACCCGCGAACTTTTTGGTGATAAATTGGAATTTAGAACTTAAGTTAACAGACCAACCCTGCAAGCTTCCTAGGACATTTATAATGATGAGTTCTACTAAGCCAAAATATTTATAATCCTTGGAGTTGAACAGTTTAAATGCCACATTCCCAGATAAAAACTCCCATTGTTTTCGTTGTTTTCAATCGAGTTGATAATACCGAAAAAGTCTTCGAGGCGATTAGACAAGTTAAGCCGCCTAAGCTGTTAGTAATTGCTGACGGCCCTCGTGCCAACAAACCTGGGGAAGCTGAAAAGTGCGCCGCTGTACGTGCAATTATCGATCGGGTCGATTGGGACTGTGAAGTTCTGAAAAATTATTCAGAGATTAATTTTGGTTGCAAGGATCGCATTTCTAGCGGTTTCGACTGGGTATTTAATACCGTAGAGGAAGCAATTATTTTAGAAGATGACTGTTTGCCCCACCCAAACTTCTTCCCTTTTTGTGAGCAGTTATTAGAGCGTTATCGAGATGACAAACGGATTATGTCAATCGCTGGTGTAAATTTACAGTTTGGGAGAAAAAGAACAGAAGACAGTTACTATTTTTCGCGTTTTAGTAACTGTTGGGGATGGGCAACTTGGCGCAGAGCATGGCAATACTATGATATTGACATGAAGTTATGGCCTCAACTTCGGGAAGCAGGTTTTCTGGAAAATTTATTATCTAATCCTCAATCTGTAAAAGTTTGGGATAGTGCTTTTCAAGTTTCCTATGATGGAACTCTCAACAATTGGTTTTTTAGATGGCTTTTTACTTGTTGGGTTCAAAATGGACTTGCTATTATTCCAGAAAAAAATTTAATTTCTAATATTGGATTTGGCAGTCAAGCTACCCATACTTCAGGAGAAGATAGTATATACAGTAATATGCCAACGGAAGCAATAACCTTTCCTTTAAGGCATCCCAACCACGCGATCCGAAATTTTGTAGCCGATCAATTCACTCAAGATACATTTTATGATTATCATCCCCCATTAATCAGGCGTATTAAGAAAAAAATAAATAAGTTATGCGGGAACACAATATTTAACCTTGAATAAGTAATTAGTAACGATGTCTAAAATGTCAACACTTCTCAGTTCTCTACTCAAAAATCCGATCACTGAATATCTGCGATTTTTAGTCAATTGGTGGAAGAACAAGTTTAAATATGATAATTTTTATCAAGACTATATGGCTTTGGTTACTAATTCAACTATCAGTCACAATGTTAGTGTGTCTAGTCGCGTAGCCATAAAAGATTCTGTCATTGGTTCTTACACTTATGTGCGCGATAATACGCGAATTTTCAATGGTGTTGTCGGCAATTTTTGTTCGATTGGGCCAAACTGCATCATTCGCTTAGGCGTACATCCTGTAGGAAATTTTGTTTCAAGCCATCCGATATTTTATTCGCCCAAGATCCTAGTAGGGACAACCTTTGTAGACAAAAAATATTTTGAAGAAGAGGAAAAAACTGTCCATATAGGTAATGATGTTTGGATTGGCTCAAATGTTATTGTTGTAGATGGTGTAACTATTGGTGATGGAGCCATCATCGCAGCCGGAGCCGTTGTCACCAAAGATGTGCCACCTTATGCTATCTGTGGAGGAATTCCCGCCAAACTTATTCGCTATAGGTTTGATGAACAAAAGATTGATTTTCTGCTGAAGTTTAAGTGGTGGGACAAGGATGAACAATGGTTGAGAAAAAATGTCAAAGACTTTCACAACATTGACAACTTCATCCATATTTATAATACGGAAAATAGTTGAATCCTAGCCAATTCGGTATTATGTCTAAGTAGCCAGAGGTTATATAACATCAGCAGTCATCTGGGATTTAAACTTAGACCACTTGAGAAGCATTACAGCCGCTATGAATGCCAGTGTATCATTGCTAGTCTGATACGGCAAAAATCTATAGCGAAAAGTAGCCATTCTCGGGTCGCTTTCTTGGTATAAAATATCTTGGGCAAAGTTTCCCCACCGCTCATCTATCAAATCAATTGTCATACCAGCATGACCAGACGGTAGCAACATATTGGAGCCGTGAAGACCAATTATTAAGCGGCTCTCTGAATAAAGGTGGCAAATCTCCTTTTCAATTTTTTCATTAAAACTATCCACCCTGTAATCTTTAATCCATTCTGGAAACTTAGTTTTTGTCCCCAGGCCAGCCACTGCAAATTGTGCTTCTGGTACTTGCAACCTGATCTTCTCAAATAACTGCTGAATTTTTAAATTTTGCAATCGCAGTGACATTGCTTGTTGATCTATTTTTCTAAGCACTCGAAACAGCAAACGGTTAACTAATAAACGATCTTCGCGCCAAATAAAAGTAATTTTAATTTCTTGGTTCTCAAAGTTATGTTTGGGAACTCTAGTAAAGCGCGTGATGTCGAACTGACTGGGATGAGAATGGGCTTCGCTGACATAAATTTCATCAAAGCGTTTAGTTTCTTCTTCAACAAACTCGGCGAAACTGGGATAGTAATTCTGACCATTTTTTAAAGACATAGGTACTGTCCAGATTTCTGCAACTTCATCGGGAACCATCCACCTTAAGAACTTAGGAACTATCACAACTAACCCGTAGTCAGAATTGCATTCTAAGTGCCTTTGTGCATTTAGCAACTTGAGCAGGGAGTGACCATAAAGATGATCGATACAGTTTAAGATAATTACCCGATTGCAGGGTTTAAAAATTTCTTTTACAATCTCAAGTTGTTCCGGTTGAGGATTTTGGAGTGAATAGAGTAATGGTTTGCCTAACCATTCCTTTTTGTAAGTATCGGCTGCAAAAACTTCTCCTTTTATTAAATTAACTTGGATGTAGTTTTTCACTCCATGACCTACTCTCAAATCGTCGATTATCTCGCTGCCACATCCCTCGCACTTAGAGTCTAGAACAATGTGGATACCGTGCCACAGAACATTTTTGGGATGAAGTTCTGTTCCACAATAGGGGCAATTCGATCGCTGTTCGATTTTAGGTTTAATTTGAATCACTTTATTAATCCTCTGATTCTACAAGCTGCCTTGTATAAGTTAAGGGATCGCCAGATGAAATTTCCGAAGGGGCGTAATTCCTTAATCAAGAAATTGACTAATATAATCACGTAAAAATAAGTTATAAGAGTAGCTGCAGTTGCTCCAAAAGCTCCATACTTAGGAATCAGGAAAAAGTTCAACGCTACATTGAAAATAGATCCGACTACAGTCAAGTAAAGGCCGTAGCGCAACTGACCTTCTATGTTCAAATATGTGCTCCGTGCTACTCCAAAGTTACTGCCAAATTGCGCCCAAACGTAGAGAGCCAGTACCGCTGCTGACTTCGCATATTTTTCACCGTAAAGCAGATGCACTATCCAGGGTGAAAGTAATGATATCGGTATGGCCACACCCAACCATAAAAATATCATAATATCCGAGTAAATTTGAAATTTATTTAGATATTCTTCATAATTTGTCTTTCTCAAATTCGCTAATTTGGGAAAAATAGAGCTTGATATGATCATCGGCAAAAAATCGCAGATTTCCGAAATTTTAACAGCCGCAGCATAATAGCCCAGTTGAGCATTTTGATTCATGGCGCCGAGCATTATCTGATCGGTTTTTGAGTACACATAAACTGCCAATCCCGACAAAATTATCGGCCAACTCTCCGATAGCAGTTCCTTACACCGTTCCCAACTAAAATGCCAATCCTTAATTTTATTCCCCGTAAGCTTATAAAAATATACATAAGCGATTCCTACCAATGCCACCTCTCCCAATCGAACCCAGGCGAAGGCAAGCAAAGGGGCTTTAATTGTCACTAACCCAATTCTGACAGCAGCAACTAAAAAACATACCGAATTTTTAGCCAACACTGTATATTTTGACTGGATTTGGGACTGAAACCAAAAATTGATAGCCTCAAAAGCATTAAAGATAGTTCCTGCTGCGATGATACCTACCAGCCACCGAGTCAGAGTGTCGTTGGGCTTGAGTAGCGCAATCACGGTGACAGTGAACAACAAAGTGATGCAGCCACCAGTAAATTGCAGTCCGAAGGCTGTTCCCAGAGTCTCATTTTTGCATTCTGGGTCGCGAGCGATATTCCTCACTACCAGAGTACCCAACCCCATCGTTGCCACTGAACTAAACAGCGATACAAAGGCGATCGCGTAGTTGAGCAATCCAAATTGTGTCGGACCAAGATAGCGAGCCACCCAAAGGCCTACAAACAGGCCTAGACCCATCTGCAAGATTTGGTCAGTGAACAGCCAAGCTATGTTGCTGAGTACCTGGCGCAGACTAGGGCCGAGCCTTTGACTGACCGCAGTTAACTTATCTAGCATCAGAATATTTTAAATCTTTACAAAACACAAACGCGGTTCTGGCAGGGTCGGCAATCTTGCAAAATTAGACTGGTTGATCCTATAACAACATACCACAACTTGAGGGAGCGTCTCAATGAAAGCAGCCAACCTAGAAATTGGAGTTTGGAGGCAGAAGGCATAAGGAAAGAGGAAGAAGGAAGGAATCAGAAGAAGTGTTTTTACAAATATGAGATGTTCCCCTACTTGACCCACGATCCGCCCAATGGTTACTTCAATGGACAGTGTGAGCTACAGAACGCCTTTGAGGGTTACTGGTACTACTGTTAGAACTATTGTTAGCATTATCTATCGCAAGTCGAACCGTCAACATTGCGTAACTCAGCCAAGGATTTGCTATCTCTATAATATAACCTTCTGTGATGTTGCTTATAATAATAGACACTAGAAAACAAATAGGCATTCCCGCTTCTTCCAGGGTGCTACGACTCAAATACCGAACTGCGTAAGCTAAATTGAGTACCAAGGAAGTCATCATTAAAATTAATCCCGGCCAACCGAAGGCCAACAAGATCCCGATGGCGCCATTGTGAGGATTTTTCGGTTGAAATCCATTTGGAGTATAAATAAAATAAGCAGGAGTACCCGCTCCTAACTTATCTTGTTGAAAAAATCCATCGTATCCGTAGCCAAACCAGGGACGCTGATTGACCGCAGCGATTAACTGTGGCCAGAATTCTGTCCGCCCAGTTAGAGTCAAGTCCTTGCCTAACCCACCTACAATAATATCCTCTAGGTTGTCTACTACAAAAACAGTCATAATTATGCTGACCACTAGGAAACATATAATCGCAGTAAAGGCCCACTGAAAACTTAATTTTTTTAGAAAATTTAGTGACGACACTGCCATTATTAATATGATAGTAATCACTAGAGCCGAACCCGATTTATTAGCCCTTACTAGGTAAAAGGAAAAGAACATCATTCCCAAAGAAATCCAGCGCTCTTTCTGAGTTTTAGCTCCTTGAAAATAATGCAAATACCAAAATGCCGTACAGAGAGCTAAGACTCCCCCCAAAGAATTTTTAGATTGGGTTAAGCCGACAAAATCGCCTGCTCCAGGGGGTTCTATTACAAAACTTGCCAAACCTATTGCCGTGTATCCCCACCGCCAGAAACGAGATAAATCCTCCCATTTATATTGGGCTGCAATGTAAAACCCGAAAGCAGTAAATCCTGAAAAAGCTAGGCCTGCTCTTAGCGTTGCTTCAGGAACTAGAGACCATAATGTAGACAGTAATGGAAGCAATATATAAAGTAAGAAAAAAGGATTCATTGTCAATACTTTGGCAAAAATTTCTATAAAATTGCTACTAAATTTTTTAATTCTTGAGATCAAAATAAATACTACCCAGGGGTAAAAAAAATAAGGTATGAGTTTTAATATGCCACCTTCTGGATCTTTCAAGTTGACAAAATGCAAGTAATTAAAAGGAGGTTGTATCAGAAAGGGAGAGATAAAAATATAAAGACCAGCAAAGCTTTTTTCTAAAGCCAAACCTATTTTTTTATAGCTAGCAAATTGAAATAATAGTATAGTGGCTATCGCGACTATAGCAAGTAGCATCCATGTCAATGAAGAACTACCTAAAATCAGCTCTTTCAGCATATTTGGTAGAGACACTGGTTCAGTCATAATTGCTTTCCTTTATCCGAAAAAAGACCAAATTATCTAGATATAAAATATAGCCGTCAACCCGGAACCACGCTAACACAGAAATTAGGCATAAAGCACAAATACAGCATCGTTTTTTCGGCGATCGCTTAAAATAATGAGCTTTTTGCCCAGCACTAAAAAGGCTACACTTATATAAATCATAGTCAATAAAATTAGGTGGTGTATGGTTAACACCCATTTTCCAAGACAGATAGCCCGGTCGGTTGTGGGTGTTGTCTTATTTGCTTCCAGTGTCCTCGCTGACGCCAGAAGCACCCCGGCACAACTGCCCATCCCGCTAGGCACAGAGCAAGCCCAGAATGTTGCGCCCGTTACGAGATCGCCGGAAAGCTATAAACTCGGCGGCGGCGATCGCATCCAAGTAGAAATACTCGAAGTACCCGAACTCAGCCGCGGCTACGAAGTTCTTTCCGACGGTTCAGTTAACCTGCCCCTGATCGGCTTGGTCTCCATCCGCGGCCGCACCTTAGTAGAAGCCACCAACATCATCCGGAACGCCTACCGCCGCGTCCTCAAAGACCCCATAGTCACAGTCAGCCTCGTCGCCGCCCGCCCCCTCAACGTCGGCGTCATCGGAGAAGTTACCAGGCCCGGAAACTTCACCATCACCCTAACTCCTGGCCCGGGAGCCTCGCCGAGTGTCCAGTACCCCACCGTCACCCAAGCGATCAGACTAGCAGAAGGCGTCACGGGTGTCGCCGACATCCGCAACATCCGCGTCCGCCGTCCCCAACGAGACGGCCCGGATCAAGTCCTCAACGTCAACCTGTGGAAATTCTTGCAAGAAGGAGACATCTCTCAAGACATCATTTTGCAAGACAGAGACACAATCGTGATCCCCACAGTCGCCAACTTTAACCAAGCAGAAGCTCGTCAATTTGCGACGGCAAACTTTTCGCCACCCCCAGAAAAACCTCGATCAATCTCCATCGTGGGTCAAGTCACCCGCCCTGGGGCTTACGTCGTGATCGGTGGCAACACCACAAACGACCTCAGCCGCGAAGGTTTCCCCACCGTCATCCGGGCGATTCAGCTAGCCGGCGGCATCACCTCCGATGCGGACATCCGGCAAATCCAAGTGCGGCGCGTCACCAGAAGCGGCGAACAAATTATCCCAGTCAACCTGTGGCAGTTTTTAGAGTCCGGCGACGGTGCCCAAGATACAATCCTCCAGCAGGGAGACACGATCATCGTGCCCAAAGCTACGATCGTCAACCCTGCAGAAGCTGGCGTACTGGCGACCACTAACTTTGCCCCTGTCGGCATTAACGTTTATGTAGTAGGAGAACTCAGAACATCCCTCGATCCCGTGAGGCTCCCAGCTAATGCCACCCTGAATCAAGCTTTAATTTCCAGAGGATTTTTTGGCTACGAGAATACCAGAGCTAGAAGGGATAAAGTTGAGCTAGTCCGCCTCAATAACGATGGTACAGCTACTAAACGGACGATCGAAGTCAATTTGACTCAAGGAATTAACGAAGAAACCAATCCTCAACTTCGCAACAACGACATGATTATCGTATCTCGCAGGGGTCTCGTCAATTTTGTCGATCGCATGAACGCTGTAATCGGACCTGTCGGGCCAGCTACGGGAGTGTTAAATTTTATAAACGTTCTCCGATTTTTATTCAGGTAAGAAGGTGGCGGGTGAGGTGGATAATTCCTGGCAAAGGCTAGAATAAACGAAACAATAAGATTACCCAGCCGCGACCTGGCCACTTCAAAAATATCAACCTCAAAAATATCAACCTCAAAAATACCCAGGCTGAATATGGATAGCAGACAAGATTATCAACCCTTCAAACCCAAATCGAATGGCAAACTGCCGGAGTTATCAGCTCAGAACTACAGATCTCACTTCGTAGAGGAGAGAGAAGAAGAAAAGCTAGACTTGTCCTGGTTGTTAGGGGTCGTGCGCCGTCGCTTCCTGGTCATGGCAGCAGCCACCATTGCTTTGAGCGCCCTGGCAGGAATAGCGATCGTCCTCACGTCTAAACAGATTACGATCGAGTATGAAGGCTCCTTTTCCCTGTTAGTAGAACCAGCCACGGCTGAAGGTTTGCAATCCAAACAATTAAACAACACCCAATCTGCCGACTTAGCAAGAATTAATATAGAAGGAATTAGCCTACTAGACTACGAAACCCAAATTAGGATTTTGCGAAGTCCCAAAATGATGCAGCCAGTGATTGAGGAATTGCGGGCTTCGTATCCCAAAATGAACTATAGCGAACTGATATCAAAAATGTCAATCCAGCGTATCAGCTACACGAAAGATGGCAAACAGCAAGGCACAAAAATTTTACAAGTTCGCTACAAAGATTCAGACCAAAAAAAGATTTACCGCGTATTGGATAAAATTTCTAAAGCTTATCTAGATTACAGCTTGCAGCAACGGCTGATGGGCATTAATCAAGGTATTAAGTTTATAGATACGGAGATGCCCAAGCTCCGAGAAAGAGTGGAAGTTCTGCAACTGCAAGTCCAAAGACTGCGGCAGCAGAGCAACTTGTTTGAACCTCAGATGGAGGGAAAATCTCTCTCTGAACAAGTTCAAAGCATTCGAGGTAAGCAAGTAGAAATTAGAGTTCAGCTAAAAGGGATGCGAAACCTCTATCAAAGCTATGAAAAACTACTCAACGACAATAATCCCCAGGGGCTGCTGATGACCCAAGGACAAGCTTACGCCGGACTCTTAGGTCAAATTCAGAGAATTGACTCGGAATTGTCATTAAAATTAGCTCAGTATAGAGAAGACAGTTTGCCAGTTTTAGCGTTGCGAAAAAGTCGGGAAGAACTGATTTTAACCGCCACTCAACAAGCAAGAAAAGTGGTGATGGGAAATTTAGAGACCCAAATCAAAGAAGTTGAAGCGCGCGATCGCGAAATGACCGCTTTGCAAAATGCTCTCAACCAAAAAATTAGAAATTTTTCAGTCACAACCCGACAATACGACAATTTACAGCGGGAACTGCAAGTAGTTACTAAAAGTTTTTCGGACTTCTTGGCAAAACGAGAAGCGTTGCGGATCGATGCAGCTCAGCAGCAAATCCCCTGGGTGCTGATAAATCCTCCGCAAATTCCGCTAGACAAATTCGGCCAGCCTATAACAGCTACCGTCAAACAAACCAGAAAACAGTTAGCGCTGGCAGTAATTTTAAGCACTCTCCTAGGCATAGCAGTCGGCTTGCTGGTAGAGGTACTAAATACTGTGTTCCACACTCCAGAATCACTGAGAATCGCCACAAGATTGCCAATACTCGGGGTGATTCCGTTTACCAAAAAAGTCAAGCGCAGACCGCCAGCCAGACAGAGGAAACTAACATCGGCTCGATCGAACTCGAAAGTGGAAGTAGTCGAACCGGGCGAAGCTAGACATACTGATCCGATGAGCGGGGGATCAAGTATTTTGAGCGACTTGGACTATCAATTTTTAGAAGCATTTCGATCTTTATACACGAACATTCACTTGCTGAGTGCAGGCAGGGCAATTCGATCGCTCTTAGTTGGTTCAGCCGTAGCCGGAGACGGCAAATCTACAGTAGCTTTGCACCTTGCAGCCACAGCAGCAGCAGTCGGACAGCGAGTATTGTTAGTAGATGCAGATTTGCGCTGCCCGCAACTGCACGCTAAATTAGGACTGTCAAACGTGCGTGGCCTAGGCGATGCCATCTCCACAGATCTCAGCCTCAATGACGCGATTCAACGATCCCCGAACCAAGAAAATTTGTTTGTACTCACTGCAGGCCAAATTCCCCCCGATCCGATCAAGCTTCTTTCTTCCAAAAAAATGCAGTATCTGATGGAGCAATTTCAAGCATTTTTTGACTTAGTAATTTATGACACCCCGCCACTAGCAGGCTTAGCAGACACCCACTTGATCGCAGCTCACACAGACGCTACGATTATGGTCGTCCAAATTGGGCAAACCGACCGATCGCAAGTTCGCAAAGTTTTAGAAGAATTAAAAATTTCTGGAGCTACCGTTTTGGGAATCGTTGCTAATGGCTGCAAAAACACCGGTCACAGCTACCGCCAGCGCCCGGTCGTTTTAGAGACGGTCTACGACCAAAAACTATCCGCTTTTGGTACGAAAAATCCTAATTAGACAAATGTTGATGCAGGCGGCTGAGCACCGCCGTCCTCAACGGGAAACGCACAACCAAGCTATACCCTGATTTTTTGATAATAGTACCATTTGAGAAAGAAAATGATAGACTAACGGACATAGCCTCGTGTGTCAACCGAGATTGCGCGGATCTTTAAATTTGGCGGTAATTACTCAGAAAATGATTGAGAAATCAGCAAAAGTGGGTAAACTACATTTAGCAGAGCGCAATCTCAATCAGGAAAAGACACCTTTGAAGGTGAACGTTAGTGTAAACGTTAATGAGAACGTTTCAACCCAGAAACTTGGTAGGGATTATTCTATGAGTACAGTTATGGTTGTTGATGATAGCGTCACTCTGCGGGAGATGATAGCCGACTTGCTCAAAGGTAGAGGACTCAACGTCACGGTAGCGAGTGATGGCGTAGAAGCTCTAGAGCAAATCAAGGCTAACCGCCCAGATTTAGTCGTTCTGGATATCGTGATGCCCCGGATGAACGGCTACGAAGTCTGTCGTCGGCTCAAAAGCGACCCTAAAACCCAAAATTTGCCGGTGGTAATGTGTTCGAGCAAAAGCGAAGAGTTTGATCGCTATTGGGGAATGAAACAAGGAGCAGACGCTTACATCGCCAAGCCATTTCACCCTCAAGAATTGGTCGGCACCATTAAGCAACTGCTGCGAGGTTGAGGTGGAGGAATAGGGACAGGAAAAAAAATGTCTTCAGCGCTGATTATTTCTGCTCCCGCAGCCTCTCTAAACTACTCGATTGACAATAGTCCAAACATCCCCGTCCGATCGCACGTATGGAACAGAAATACTTTTAAAACCAGTAATAAAAGGCTTGTAATAAACCTGCCAGTAGCTGGGACTAATTTGGTCGGCGATAGCTTTGAGTCCCTTCACTTCCGCCGCCAGTTCCGCCGCCAGTTCATTAATCCGTTCCGCGTGTCCCTGAGCAAGCACTCTTCCTTCTTCAACTTGCTCCTCCATCGGACTGATTCTTTGCAACTTTACCGACTGCTGCTGTTTCTGACTCAGTTGAGCAGACAGAGCCGCGATCGCGTCATCTATCCCCTTGACTTCTGCCGACACTTGTGCTGTTTCCCTCGCGTGACGCCGATAAGCATCGGCGATCGCTTGGGGCGAATCACCGGCTGGGACAACATCGGCAATACTAAGCTGCTGGCGTTCCAGGCGCAATTCCTCAATTTGAGAGTAGATTGCCTCTATATCAGTCTGAAGTTTGTCCACCTAATTATTACCGCGTGGTTGTTGGATATTTTAGCATATTAACACAAACCAATCACCTAATCGGCATAGAAATTGCATATTTTAGGCGAGCTAGAAGCAAAGCCCCATAAGCAGAAGTGGAAGAGTTTGAAAAATACAAATTTTTATATTTCTCAATTTATCGATTTCCGTCGATATCCAGTCGGGTTAATCAGGATCGTGTACGGTATCAGCATTATAGATTGGTAGTGAGGAAGGCAAGTACGAGCGAGTTTTATGAGGATTAAAGTCGTCACTACAAGCACAATTTCCAATTACAATTTACCACTTTCCAATTACCAATTTCCAATGATTAAGAGATTTTTTTAAGTTGTTAAGCTGTTGCACATTTAAACTGTGATACAAGCATTGCCATTATTTTTGATTTTGCGCCCCCATTTAATTATTAATTAATTAATTAATTATCCTTCATTTAAGAGGCGATGCCATAAACAGGGCGAACGCATCTAAATTTCATGTTAACAGAATCTGGTATAGCGGTTCTCAAGAAAGCGAGGTATGGGGGCGAGTCCTATGCCCTATGAACACCTCATGTTACTGAGAAAGGCTATATATTGGAGAAGAATTATTGAGTCAATACAAAACATTTAATTAGGGTTTACCTGTATGTAACTCAAACCTAAAATCACCATCGCCGACCATTTTACCGACTTAGAATATCCAATAATTGAGCGAATGAAACATCATCAATTAATTAATTAATTAATTAATTAATTAATTAATTAATTGATATTATCACCCTATCAATTTGTGCCGTGATTTTTAGTGCTGATACATGGGTGGATATTGAAGTTACGGGCGAGCTAAATACGAATGGTTAAATAAAAGTTTAGAATCGCCGAATGGCATACCTTCGAATGACACAATTGCGCGAGGATTTTTTCGCCTAAAACCGGAAAAATTTCAGAAATATTTTTTGAGTTGGATTCAATTTATTAGTTGCTTCAATCCAGGAGAAGTAATCGCAATTGATGGCAAAACTCTTCGCCATTCTTACGATCGGGGAGGAGATAAAAAAGCAATTCATATGCTCAGAGGTTGGGCGACCAGTCAAAGATTAGTTTTAGGACAAGTTAACGTTGATAAAAAGTCTAATGAAATCACGGCTATTCCGGCTTTACTCAAAATATTAGAATTAAATGGAAGCATTGTCACTATTGATGCTATGGGCTGTCAAAGGTCAATTGTGAAGTTAATTGTCGAACAAGAAGGAGATTATGTAATCACCTTAAAAAAGAACCAACTCTCCCTGTATGCCAGAGTGGAAGAGTTGTTTAAAGAAGCAATTAGACAAGGATTTTGGGGATTTATACATACAGCTTATTCGACGAATAAAGAGAGTAACGAGGGTCGCTCAGACATCCGACATTACAACCATCTTAAGTGACATCAAAGAGCTGATTGACCCGACAATTAATGGGACAAACTTCACAGTATAGGCTTGATAGAATCCGTGAGAATTGTGAAGAAAAACAACTATTGAAACTCGTTATTACATTAATAATTTACCCAATAATGCTCAAAAACGGGGTGAATCAGTCCGCCGCCATTGGGGAATTGAAAATTATTTATGTTGTATTAGATGTGGGTTTCCGTGAAGATGATTGTCGGATAAGAAAAGATAATGCTCCGCAAAACTTTGCTATTATTAAACACATCTCACTCCATCCTTGGAATCAATAAAAAATCTCAAAAACTCGAGCGAAAAATAAGTGACTTGGAGCCGGGTGGGATGATGAATATTTGACTAAAATCCTCGCTGTTGCAGTTAACTAAATTCTCTCTCTAACTCATTACTAACTATTATACAACTTGTAAACAGTGGTTGTAATATTTTTATTGTCTCAAAATTAGCAGAAACGTAAAAACCACCATTAATCAGTTACTGTTTTCTTACTAAAGTCATTACAAAGCGTGTCTGTAGGTTCTAAGAATGGTGAATTTATCTCAAAATATACTCACCACTGATAAACAGTGTTCAATAAGATGCGTTCCCCCTGCTTCAAGTTCGGCTAATTTAGAGTCGAGCGCAATTTTAAAGTCGCGAATGCGCTGTTCCTGCCGGTTGTTGTCGGCGGTTAGCTGCTGCAATCCAACTACTTGTTGGTTGATGCGGGCGTTCCCGCTGTGATACGGTTTAAATAAATTTATTTTCTCCTCACTAAATAACCTTGCTGTCCGGTTTTAGCATCTTTTAAGGTGGAAAGCGTGGTTTCGAGTTCGGTTAAAACTTTGTGAGTGTGGCTCACCCAGCGTTCGTTTTCGACTAACTTAAGAGTATTGCGGTACAAAGTTGCCGCATTTAAAATTAGCAGCGCCACGGCCATTCCGATACCTGCGGTGATTTGGCGAGTCAGCGATTGTTTCAGGAAATACTCGGCACGCGATTCCTGCTTTTTCTTTTATTTTAGCTGGATTAAGACTACCCGAATTTTTGGCGCGGTCAGAGACGGCGACTAAAGCCTATAAATTTTAGGCTCAAATGTGCGATAGATCTTGTTTCTAGTTTAGCCTCGCTCCTACTCGCATCCCCCTTAAGTCGGAGATGGCATAAATCGCTCTCTTGCGTTTCGTGATTCACGCAGACACCAGACAATCTAGGATAGCCTACAAAGCTTAATTCGCCTTTTTTTGCATCGATTTTTGTATCGTTCGTGTTCCTTGGGCAGTTTCAAATTGCGGCGCAAAGAAAAGAGTTTTTACCTATTGACTAAAGTTGATTTTTGGGATATTATTTAGATAATGGGAGTGGTGACATAAATTTAAATCTTGCTAATATTACAATTATTAAATAATACATTATCAAAATAGCCAACTCAAGCTTTTTACCCAAAAAAAAGGCTAATTTTTAATATTTTATTAAAAAACATTTTGTTGGAGGCCGGGAGAAATTCACAGAGGGGATGACGCGGGTGAATAGTATCAGAAATCAGAAATGCGAGCGATCGGGTAACGGGGAAGAATTAATGAATTGAAATTAGTTGAACATCAGAATTATATCTTTTTGCGAGCGAGACGCTCGATCGCACTCGCAAAGAGAGACTCGCCCTGCACTGAGAAAAATATGCTTCCGAGTGCAGTGCCAAAACAATATAATTAGACCATCGCCGCCACTGCTTTCATCGCGAAAATGCGATAGATCGCATCTTCAACAACCTTATCCGGCGTAGAAGCACCCGAAGTTACGCCGACTACTATTTTACCATCCGGTAGCCAACCTTCAGTTACGATCAAATCTCCCCCCAAAGGCTTGTGTTCGATCCGATTTCCCGGTAAAATGCGCTCCGCACAATCAATGTGATAAGAAGGAACAGTTTTGTCGATCGCAATTTCCTGCAAATGCGTAGTGTTAGAAGAATTAAAACCCCCAATCACCAGCATCAAATCCAGCTTTTCCTCAACCAAACTCAACATAGCATCTTGCCGTTCCTGAGTCGCATCGCAGATAGTATTAAAACTCAGAAAATGCTCGCTCAAATTCTCCGGCCCGAACTTCCGCATCATCGTTTTTTCAAACAACTTGCCAATATTCTCCGTCTCAGTTTTGAGCATAGTAGTTTGGTTAGCAATACCAACGCTTTCCAAATCCACATCTGGGTCAAAACCAGCAGAATAAGCCTTGCTAAATTTAGCAAGAAACTCAGCGCGATTGCCCCCATGCAAGATATAATTGCTGACATATTCAGCTTCTTGCCAATTCAGGACAATCAAATACTTATCAGCAAAAGAACTCGTCGCTACAGTTTCCTCATGCTTATACTGACCGTGAATAATAGAAGTGTAATCCTTTTTTTTGTGCTTTTCAACAGTATTCCAAACCTTAGAAACCCAAGGACAAGTAGTATCAACAATCTTGCAGCCCTTATCATTAAGCAACTGCATTTCTTGGACACTGGCTCCAAAAGCAGGTAAAATTACCACATCGCCACTATCGACAACAGAAAAATCTTTCTGCCCTTTTTCAACAGCAATAAAACCAACTTCCATATCCCGCAAATGCTGATTGACAGACGGATTATGAATAATCTCATTAGTAATCCAAATCCGTTCCGAAGGGAAATGCTGGCGAGTCTCGTAAGCAATAGCTACAGCGCGTTCCACCCCCCAGCAAAACCCAAAAGCCTGAGCCAGCCGGATCGTAACTGCGCCGCGTTCCAGTCTGTAATTATTGTCACGAATTTGCTGGATCAGACTGCTTTGATAAGCCGTCTGCATCACCCCAGCTACCTCAGCTTCGTGTCCGAAACCCTTGCGGTGGTAGTTTTCCGACTGTTGGAGTGATCGTTTAAAAGCTTTAGTATCCATGCGGTATCGAGTAGAAATCTAGGTTAATTACCTTTGATTTTAGAATGCCGGGGGTGCGATCGCGATTATTGGCTCAGTAGCGAAGAGGGGATATGCTATTTATACGATCGACACATTGAATTGAGAGCCAAGAAAGAAGGAACGCGCCTTCGCGGTTCGTTAAAAAAAAACTTAAAAAAAGCCGAGAGACCCAGATAGCTGAGTCTCTGCACGATCGAACTTATTCACAAAATCAGCTTCAAACCTTCTTCGGCGAAAAAGGAGAACTCGATTCAAACGAACTGAAACCGCCGGCAAAATCCTCACCGTAAGCTTCTTCCCCATGCAGGCCGATATCCAAACCTTGGTCTTCAGCAGATGAGGGCACTCGCAGTTCCATAAACTGCCCCAAAATTTTCAGGATCACAAAAGTGCCGACAGCGGCAAAGACGTAAGTAGCTAGAACGCCTACAAACTGGGTCACGATTAGCCCCGGATTCCCGGCAAACAGACCGTCATTTCCGGCAGCGTTAACCGCTTTAGTCGCAAATAAGCCAGTCAGAATAGCGCCCACAGTTCCGCCTACGCCGTGAACCGGGAAGGTATCCAAAGAGTCGTCAAATCCCAGCTTAGCCCGCCAACTAACGGCAAAGAAGCAGCAAACCGAAGTAATCGATCCGATCAAAAGCGCTCCCACTGGAAGCACGAATCCAGCCGCGGGTGTGATGCCCACCAATCCCGCTAGGAAACCGCTAGCAATTCCCACTGCTGTCGGTTTGCCTCTGAGCACCCATTCCACAATTGTCCAAGTTAAACCGCCGGCTGCTGTTGAAATCATCGTGGTGACAAAAGCCACTGTTGCTAAAGAACCAGATCCCAAAGCGCTACCGCCGTTGAAGCCAAACCAGCCAAACCACAGCATCCCAATTCCCAGCAAGACGTAGGGTACGTTGTGGGGGGTGTGGGGCTTGTTCAAGTGGTCTTTGCGGGGCCCGATCATCCAAGCTGCGATAACGGCTGATACGCCCGAACTGATATGTACGACTGTGCCGCCGGCAAAGTCGAGAGCTCCCATCGCCCCCAGCCAGCCTTTACCCCAAACCCAGTGGGCTAAAGGAGAGTAGATGAAGGTAGACCACAGCAGCACGAACCAGAAATAGGTTTTAAATGTTACCCGTTCGACGATCGCCCCTGAAATCAAGGCTGGAGTGATGATGGCGAACATCATCTGATAGACCATGAAAACTTGGTGCGGTATTGTCGGTGCGTAGCCGATCGGATCTGGTTTGTCGGCCGTGACGTTGTTCAAGAACATCCAGTCGAAGCCGCCGATGAAGGTTTCAAACCCTTGGGCAAACCCTTTATCATTGAGGTTGCCGGGGGTGACATCAAAAGCCAAACTGTAACCCCACAGCGTCCAGGTTACGCCGATCAGTCCCATCATGACTAAGCTCATCATCATGGTGTTGAGGACGTTGCGCGATCGCACCAGTCCCCCGTAGAAAAACGCCAACCCCGGTGTCATCAGTAATACCAGTGCTGAGGAGATTAACATCCAGGCCGTATCGCCGCTGTTGATCGGATTCGGCGCCACCGCAGTAGCGGCACCAGCATCTTGAGCTAAGGCATTGCCTGTTAGCGGTACGCTTAACAGCCACAGTGCAATGATGCCGATCATTAAACTTTTTTTGATCACGTTAGTTGTACCTTTTCATACTCAGCAATTTTCCGGGAAGACCGAGCCGATTTTAGATGCGAGGATTTTAGATGCAATAGTTATTTGGTTTTAAGTCCCTGTTTTAGCGGAACAAATCTTCAATAGATAATTCCCCAATCCTCAACCTCCCGACTTCGTATAGCCGGACTCATCTAAATTAGTCAACCCTCAATCCAATGGTCTATGCCTTTTGGATTGCACCATTTGTACCAACAGTTATTCTGTATCACCCTATACTAAATAGCTAACTATCATATTTCTTAATCTATAAGTGGAGACTTGACATAGCTAGTGACCACAGAGTAGTCGGGGAGGGGGAGTTGAGGAGATGGCAAGAGTTTTGAGTTGGGGAGAGTGGGAGGAGGAGAGGGGGAGAGTTAGGGAGAATGTTACTTTATCCTTTATCTTTAAAACGGATGACTCATGACTCATTTTTCAATTGAATCTGATCGAACAGTTGCAGGGCCGATCGCCAAACCAGATAACCTTGATCGTTAAGGTGCAAGCCGTCTGTGCTGAGTTCAGTTGGCAAATTCCCGTCAGCATCCGCAAACAGCGGGTACAAATCCAGATACAAAACATTTTCCGAACTAGCAATTTCTTTCAGCCGTCGATTTATTGCCCTAATCCGACTGTTAGGAATCGCCAACAGGCGATCGCGATTTTCCCAAGTAGCTTGTTCCCCGCTGTGGGGCAAAATCGACTGCACAACCACTTGTGCTTTGGGGTGAGCCCACCGCAAATCGCGAATAATCTGCCGCTGGTTGTCCAAAATCCCTTCGTCGGTGCTTCCCCGTAACAAATCGTTAATCCCAATCATTACAAACACAGTATCCGGGGCAGTTCTATCGAACAACTGCAACCGCTTCAGCAAACCTAGGGAAGTCTCCCCCGAAATCCCTTGATTGAGCCAAATTCGATCGACTGGTAACAGCTTAGTCGGGAACCACATACTTAGAGAATCCCCAGCCAAAACACTCAGTCTTGAGGGTCGATTCGCCGCCGCCGCCTCAGCTTCGCGACCCAACTGCGTCACCCACTGCTGGTAAGTCCATTTATGTCGCGGTCCTGGAACGGGCACGTCTAGCACTGCCTTTGCAGAGATCACTGGTTGGCCCATTTGTTCCTGGGCCGCTTCTGCCGTCACCGCATCATTCGCCTGGAAGCTTTCTGTCAAGTTGTGTCCCCGCAGCAGTAGTTGAGCGACTGTAAGTATCAGTACCCCGTTCGTCACCAAAGATAGCAAAGCCCAAACCGGAACAGCTTTCGATCTGCTAACTTCCATCCCTAAGAGGGATTTATGAGTTCTACTTCTGCTACCTCCTCCAAACTTCTCCATAAACTCAAGCTATTTGCAGGCCTCACACCGAATAATTTGCACTGATTGCTGCATCAAATTTTACCGCTCAATTAAAGCCTCAATTCTTGTAATAATCAAGCACTGTGCTGTGTTGGGCAAGGGCGGCGATGCAGAACTTTGCTTTTTCGGACTACTTTACCATAAAAAATCTGCCTACCAAACTTTCTGGCACCGGAATCGGATTTGTCAAAGCCGCTGCTGTGCACAAAAATATATCTAAAACTTACCGAAATTACCCATTTCTGATGCTAAAATCCAAAAATGAAAAAATTAACCATAACTGAAGCAGCCAAAATTAAAGGTGTGAGTGCTTCCACCTTACGCAGGTGGGAAGCCGAAGGCAAGCTAATACCGGAACGCACCGCTAACGGTCACAGACGCTATGACCTAGCTCATCTTCTGGGCTTAAAACGCGAGGGCGCTTTAACCGTTGCTTACGCTCGGGTTAGCAGTCACAACCAAAAAGATGATTTAGACAGACAAAAACAAGTTTTGGAATTGTTTTGTGCATCTCAGGGGTGGCAATTCCAAATCATTGAGGATATAGGTTCTGGGGTTAATTACAGTAAGGGGGGTTTACAACATCTAATTCGGGCGATCGCAGACAATCAAGTAGAAAGGTTGGTATTAACTCACAAAGACAGACTGCTGAGATTTGGTTCTGAACTAATTTTTAATTTGTGCGAACACTTTGGGACAGAGGTAGTGATTATAAATCAAAGCGAAAATACTAGCTGTGACGATGATTTAGCTAAAGATATACTAGAAATAATCACTGTTGTCTCCGCCCGCCTTAATGGCAGCGGGAATCCCAAGAACAAGCGCATAGTTGAAGAACTTAAAGCAATTGCCGGTAAACTATAATCAATACACCAGCTTGCAAAGTTCGTTAGTTACAGATTCTCAATTACCAATTACCGACGCACATCTCATGCAATCGGAAACTACTATATGTAAGGCTTTGCATAATAGCGGCATGATTTTGATTTTTTTGTCAGATGGGATCTGGTAGCCCAAAGGCGTGTATTTTCACAGCAAGCGGGACACCCCACAATAATCATCATCAAATTGTGCAACGCCATATGTCAGCCATTAAAGGTCAACTAAACATAAAATTATGCCCGCGTTCGCATGGAAGATTGAAACGCGAGCACAACGATAGACAGCCTTGACACTCCCCTGGCTGAAGCCAAGGGGATTCTTAATTTAGCGACTGACCTTAAAATGTTCTGTCAAGAGCGGCAATTCTTAAACCGTTCAACCGTGGGGATACCACCAATTGACGAGCCTAACTCGGAAACATCCCAGCGGATCTATCTCCAAAAGCGTACTAGGATATTTCCCGCTTTGTTAGGGTATGCCCTACCCTACTTAACAATTCCCAGTAAAAAAGTTTGTGTTTGCTGGATTGAAACCTACATTTTCGGTTTCGACTGTTTATAGTGTTTTCGCAGCACTTTGTCCGCCAGTTTATACCTAAAAGTGTGTCTCATGTCCCGTTTCACTTCGGGCAAGGGAGTTTAACCCTGACTGTTTGAGTTTACCATACTGTCCCGTCATGTCCAAAACTTTTCACGAAAGTTTTTTGAATTGAAAAGATGAGATTTTAGATTCAGGACTGGGGTAAAGAGAGCAGGCAGGATAAATCCTACAACGCCCTTTCATCCCCGGACTCAAGTCACGGGGTTTTCAGGGTATTCCTTATAAGTAGGCGGATTTCAGATTGTGGTTTTTCTGAATAAAGGCGTGAATTAGCTGATAAATAGCTAATGTAGGACACGAAAGCTGAATTGGTCGATCTCTTTGCACGCTCTAGAGTTTGGTAGTCCTCCCCCCAGAAGCCCCACCATAACCGCCGTAGCTGGTCTCACTTCTGTTATCTAAGCTCGTTTCCTTCACAAACCCAGTGTAAGCTTCCATCCCGTGTTCGCCGATATCCAAACCTTCAGCCTCCTCTAAAGCAGAAACGCGGATACCCAGCAAAGCTTTGAGTGCCAGCCAAAAAATCGTACTCAGCAGCACGGTCATCCCACCTACAGAGATAATGCCGACCAACTGCGCCCAGAGTTGACCGAAACCTCCGCCCACAAGCAATCCGGCTGCCGGGCCTGCGGTATAGATTCCCGTTCCAGGCCCGTCAGCAAACAAGCCTACTGCCAGAGTTCCCCAGATGCCACAGACTAAGTGAACTGAAGTTGCCCCTACAGGGTCGTCAATTTTCAAGTTGTCGAAGAAAGTTACGGCGAAAACTACCAGGATGCCCGCGATCGTGCCGATAATGGCAGAGTTGGGCACGTTGATCCAAGCACAGCTCGCTGTTACCCCGACTAAGCCGGCGAGGATGCCGTTGATAATCATGGAAAGGTCGGGTTTGCCAAGGTAGAGCCAAGCAGTAATGGTTGCAGCAATTCCCCCGAAGGCGCCGCCGGTGTTGGTGGTGATCGCAATGTGGGCGATCGCATTTGGATCGACTGCCATTGTCGAACCGGGATTAAACCCGAACCAACCCAACCACAAAATCAAACAGCCTAGGGTGGCAATGCTCATATTGTGCCCCGGCATCGCCACAGTATCGCCGTCGCGGTACTTGCCGATCCGCGGCCCCAACAATGCCGCTCCCATCAAAGCAGCCCAACCGCCTACCGAGTGAACCACTGTCGAACCGGCAAAATCCCAGAAGCCTGAGTCTGCCAGCCAGCCTCCGCCCCAAATCCAGTGTCCGGTAATTGGGTAAGCAATGCCTACTAACAGCAAGCTGAAAATTAAGAATTCAAGGAATTTAATTCGCTCTGCAACGGCTCCCGAAACGATCGTGGCAGCAGTTCCCGCAAAAACTAATTGGAAAAAGAATTTAGCGTTAAGAGGCACTCCCGTCCAGTTTAATGCGCTGAAAATGCCTTGATAAGCGTCTCCTGTGGCGGGGCTGTTGTCAGCTACGTTCCACAGGAAAAATCCGCCACTGGTGCCGATAAAACCGTTGCCGTCGCTGAACATTAAGGCAAAGCCGATCGCCCAATATGCGATCGTAGAAAGCGCAAAAACAATCAAGTTTTTGGACAGCACGTTAACCGCATTTTTTTGGCGACAAAACCCGGTTTCCAACATACCGAAACCGGCGTTCATAAAGAACACTACCATCCCAGCCACCATGACCCACATGGTATCCATGCCCACCTTAAGGCTGGCTAATTGTTCCTCGGTGGTTGGCGTGGCAGGGGTTTGGGCTACCGCCGCATATCCCCACACCAAGACGATGATTGCAGCTAAAGGTATGCAGGCTTGCCAACTTGGAGTGAGGCGGGCGATCGCCCGTGGTAACTTCTTCAACCTGTTGACTTTCGTAAAAAATTTAGCTGCTGGCAAATTTAAAGCCTCTCGCCTGACTTGTTTCGACTTTTTCTTTCCGACAGTCATTTTAATCACTTTTACCCTCTTTACGGCTAGTAAGCTCAGCAATATTCGGAAAACTTTCCAATCTTACTACAAAAGTTTATGGATTATTTGTTGAGATTGAGATAGTTATGATAGCCTAGCTCTTCTAGTTGATTTTGTTTTTTCAGTACAGATTCGGACAAAGTTTTGCGGTAATGCAAAACTCGCTCTAGCAATTCTGGCTGATGAGCTGCCAGTATCTGAACTGCCAGCAAGCCAGCATTCTTAGCGTTGCCGATCCCCACTGTTGCTACGGGTATCCCGGCTGGCATTTGCACGATCGAGTACAGCGAATCTACCCCTTGCAGGTGGCGGCTCGGTACAGGCACCCCAATTACGGGCAAGGGGGTTAAAGATGCTACCATACCCGGAAGGTGCGCCGCTCCCCCTGCTCCTGCGATAATGACTTTCAAGCCTCGTTGGTGCGCGGTTTGGGCGTATTCCACCATGCGCTCAGGGGTGCGGTGCGCCGAGACGATCGCCACGGAGCAAGCAACACTGAATTCTTCGCAAACTGCGATCGCATCTTTCATTGTTGGCAAATCCGAATCGCTACCCATGATAATTCCAACTGTCGCTTGATTCATAAAATTTTCAGATTTGAGATTTCAGATAAATGCTAATTTTAAATGATTGCGTTAACTCATAATTTAGATATTTTGTACCAAAACTGATCCTTCAAAGCAATTTTGCCACAAGCCCCCCTCTGAGCAGCCCTGGAGCCAGCAAAAAGCAAAAAGCTCCCCATCCTCATCGCCAGCCACCGGATTTATCCGTAGCGAATATTAAATCTAAAATCTAAAATCTAAAATCTAAAATCGGATGACTGAAGCCACAACCCCAACTGCCACACCCACAGATATTCTCAATGCTCGCCTCCCCGGTTGCAAGGATTTGCAGATGCTTGCTGTTGACGAAACGGGAATCATTCAAGAAGTTTTGCCGATGGACGCCGTATTTAAACGGATTTGTCCTCCCCATTTGCACGTGCTTGATGTAGCAGGCGATTGGCTTTCTCTGGGCGGTGTTGACTTGCAGATTAACGGGGCCCTCGGTTTTGCTTTTCCCGATTTAGAAAGCAAGCATCTTGAAATTTTGCCTAAAATTTGTCAATTTTTGTGGAATCAAGGAGTGGATGCTTTTTTGCCGACTTTGGTGACAACTTCGGTGGATAAGTTTAGGCGATCGCTCTCGACTATAGCTGATTATATCCGCACTGTACAAACTACTGTTGCCACAACCAATAAAGCCAAAACAGCGGAAATTATCGGCGTTCACCTCGAAGGCCCTTTTCTCAACCCCCAGAAGCGAGGCGCTCACCCAGTTGAGTTTTTGCTACCGCTAACTATAGAAAATGTCAAGCAAGTTTTAGGAGATTGTGCCGATATTGTCAAAATAATTACTTTAGCGCCGGAGTTAGACAGCACTGGTGAAGTCATTTCCTATTTGCAAAGTTTGGGAATTTCCGTCAGTCTTGGACACTCCCAAGCGACGGCAGAGCAAGCTAAACAAGCATTTGAGCGGGGAGCTTCAATGGTAACTCACGCTTTTAATGCGATGCCGAGTTTGCACCACCGAGAACCGGGTTTGTTGGGAGCGGCGATTGTTTATCCGGGCGTAAAATGCGGTTTAATTGCTGACGGGAAGCACGTTTCTCCGACAATGATTGATTTTTTGCTACGCGCTGGTAGGTATCAAAAAGGCGTTTTTTTAGTGAGCGATGCTTTGGCTCCCTTGGGTTTGCCTGACGGTGTTTATCCTTGGGATTCTCGACAAATTGAAGTCAGAAAAGGTACAGCTTGGGTAAGATTAGATTATCACTCGGCCCTGGAATGTGCTACTTTGGCAGGTACTACTCTGCCGCTGTTGGCGGGAGTTCAGAATTTGGTGGAGTGGGGAATTTGCGATGCCGAAAGTGCGATCGCCTTGGCAACTGAATCTCCGAGAAGGGCGATCGGAATTTCGGGAATTATTGGCAAATCGGCAAGTCAATTGTTGCGCTGGAATTTAAATGCTGCGACAAAGCAATTGACTTGGCATCGGTTATTTTAACCTGTTATACCATTTTAAATTAAAGAATTTAAGAAGTGGGAATGTGCGAACTGGTATTACCCGATCGATTTGAGATTTTAGATGTGCCGTTTTCATCTAAAATCTCAAATCGCCAATCTAAAATCGGTTGTTGCAAGTTGCACATTTTCCGAACCGGATTGCTATATAATATCTAACCGTTGGCAATAAATCAGCAGCAGGCAGATCGATGAATTTGGTAGACGACAAGACTATAGTTAGACAGTATTTTAACTCGACGGGATTCGATCGCTGGCAGCGAATTTACGGCGAGGGCAAAGTCAATAAAGTTCAGCTAGACATCCGCACCGGGCACCAGAAAACGGTGGATACAGTGATCGAATGGCTACAAGCTGACGGAAATTTGCGCGGGCTGTGTGTCTGCGATGCCGGTTGCGGTGTAGGCTCTCTGAGCATTCCTCTGGCTGATGCTGGGGCAATTGTTTGCGCTAGTGATATCTCTGAAAAGATGGTAGCAGAAGCTTACGATCGCTCAACAGCAGTTCCCGGCAAGCTCTACAACATCTCCTTCGCCGCCCAAGATTTGGAAGCTTTAACCGGTAAATTCCACACAGTGATTTGTTTGGATGTGCTAATCCACTATCCTCAAAATAAGGCAGCAGAAATGATCGCACACCTAAGTTCGATCGCCGAATCTCGACTAATTCTTAGTTTTGCACCCAAAACCTTAGCACTCACCGCCCTCAAAAAAATTGGTGAACTTTTCCCTGGCCCGAGCAAAACTACCCGGGCTTACCAGCACCGCGAAGCTGATATTATCAAAATCCTAGAAAACAATGGTTTTGTTATTAACAGAACAGCGATGACTAGCACTAGCTTTTACTATTCTCGCTTGTTGGAAGCTGTGCGGAAATAGGTTAAAAATATCTACAATAAAGCTAATTTCTCATCAGCCTAGGGTGCGCCTAGCGCACCTTCCCTTACCAAATTTAGGCAAGTGAATTTCCCTACTCTGCGATTGCTTCGCTCCCGCTGGCAATGACAAAGACGGCACGCAGCGCGCACCTTCGATATCAACAATTAGATGTTTTTTCCTCTTCCTTCTTCCTTCTTCCTTCGGACTGACATCTGTTACATCCCGTACATTGCTCGTTGCCGAACTTCCTTCTTCCCAATTCAATAAATATTATGTCAACGCTAATTTTAATTCGTATTTTTATAGCAGTCGCAGCGGTATTCGGAGGTTTATCCGTTGCAGGCGGTGCTTTCGCCTCCCACGCTTTGAAAAATCAATTGAGCGATCGAGCTTTAACCATTTTTGAGACCGGCGCCCGATATCAAATGTACCATGCCCTGGCTCTATTACTCGTCGCTTTACTCTTGAGCCGCGCCCAAGAGTCTCAAACCTTTTTTGCAGTCGCTGGATGGGCTTTTATTGCCGGCACTATCATATTTTCAGGCAGTTTGTACGCCCTAAGTTTGAGCGACATCAAATGGCTGGGTGCAATTACGCCACTGGGGGGAGTTGCTTTTATTGTTGGTTGGGGATGTTTGGCAGTCGCAGCTTGGAGTTTTAAATAGAGATGGGCAATTCCCAATGCCAAATCACTCCGCGAGAGTTCCGCTTTTTGACCCCATGCCCTATGCTCTATGCCCAATACCCTAATTATCAAACACATCCCTGGAAAACATCTCTGTCAAAGTACGCAAGTAAGGTACAAATACCGTTAAATCTTCAGCAGGAAGCCGCTCGCATATTTCCCAAAATAAAATTAGCAGCATATCCTGCACTAACTCCCAACTTACATGAAGTTTCGGGTACAACATCACGCAAATTGGAAACAATTCTTGCTGTACCGGGTGAATGCTACCTTCCAAAACGCACCAGCACAAATAGCTTTGAAAAATCTCGACATCCCGGATACCAGAAATTTTTATCTCGCGATCGCTCAAATACCCGCTGCTGCTGCGGTATCCTTGATGCTGAGCACTAGCTCGATCGTACACTGCACTAGCAATCTGAGTCGTGTGCTGCAATAAATGCTGAACGGCTAATAGAGCTCTTGAATTCGGGGGCTGATTCGCCGCAGCCTCGTTAATCTCTCCGTAGGGAATGTGCAGGTAGTCGTCTACAACTTTTAAGTAGGGTGCAAATTCCGCTCGCTCTGACTCTGAAAGACATCCTAACAAGATTTTGCTAGTGTATTGAAACTCCATTGTCACAAATCCCAGCACTAACGGATCAGTCTTTGAATATTTTCGCCTCACTTTGATAATATCTTTTCCCACCAGGACTGATAAGCGGAAAACAGGTTCTCTATCTGCATAAGCGTCTATTGCTTTCTTATATAAGGTGCGAGAATCAGCGGCCATTTCTAAAGAATTAATTAAACTTGGATCGATCGCGTGCCGCTCTATTTGTTTTCCTAAAAGAGCTTCTACTCTACTCCAAGCTATCTCGCTGGCTAATTTCAGGGTATCTGTCAATTTGTCAACTATTGGGGCTCTATTTCCCTCAAAATTAGTTAAATCGAGGCTTGGGAGAATTTGGCGTGGCGCTTGGTTCTCTCGTGCGGCAACTGTACTGTAATATTTTTTTGCCCAGCTAACTGCGAAGGAAGAAACGCTGACACCTTTAGTTTTTGGGAGTTTGTCAGTGTCCGATCCGATAATACCTTGGGACGCCTGACTTGCGCCCTGTTGAAGTTGGTCGGCTGCTGGTAAAGATTTTGAAGATATTTGTGAAATACCCGTCATGATAAACCTCGTTTTTTTATTAAGTCGCACCCGATGAATTCCCCTAATTTTTAACGTTGTTAACTACAATTTTCTGCATTTGTACGTTGACAGTCATCAGCCATTACGCTTAAAGCTATAAGCCATTTCGCTCGACTGCCTGCATCTTTTATAAGTTGCACGTTAATAACGTTATTTATTGTGCGATCGATCACCATCATTCTGTGATCGCGATCCTAATTTATTTTTTTGACCTATAAAGAGGACTGGAAATAAATTTAATTTGTCTTAAAATCTAATAATTAAAGTCAAGTCTGCCTCAAAAAAACTGCTTGAAATACTTTATCTTTGTTGTGGAGCGCTTTGGTTTATCGCCGTAATTTCTTAATTAAGCTAGCCTACAGCACGATCTAGCGATGACTTTGGTTAATTTATTTCTATAGGTCAATTAGAAATGTATTTTGAGCCTGACGATTGTTATGAAACCCCAACAAATTTAACGCTCGGTTTTTCTAAATAAAAAATTAAATTTGAGATGAGAATCAGATTTATGTGCATTTAGTTAATGCCATTGCCAGGGCAGTTTTTTGTGATCAGTTGTTTAGCTTCCCCGTGAAGCGAAGCTATCCCGTAGGGAATCGCCCGCAATTGATCGTCGTCCATTCGATCGACCACCTACCCTTAAAAACCGGAATTAGCGAGTGACTCGCCCGGTAGCGGGCACATTTTGCCAAATCCGGCGGGTTCGAGTCCTTTGTCGGAGGCGAAAACCTGTCCCGACAACGAGAGGATTAGGTTGATGCGGGCCCCACCGGCGATCAATCCTCACAAACAGCACGGCCAGTACGTCTTTAAGGCTATGGCTTCGGGTAGGATTAGTAGGACGAGAGGAAGTGGATAAAATGAGCGCTAGCAGCAATTCAACTGAAATTAAGTTTGGAACCGATGGGTGGCGAGGACTGATTGCCCATGACTTTACCTTTGCCAACGTGCGAAAAGTCACCCGGGCGATCGCCAGTTACCTAGAAACCGCTTACACCAAAGACCGCCCAGTTCTAGTCTCCTACGATACCCGCTTTCTGGCAGACGAGTTCGCCCGCACCTCGGCGGAAGTATTGGCAGATTTGGGATGGACTGTGAAAGTGGTCGATCGAGATTGCCCCACACCAGTCATCGCCTACAGCGCCAAGCATCTCAACTCCGCAGGAGCCCTGATGTTCACGGCTTCGCACAATCCCGCACCTTACTGCGGCATCAAATACATCCCCGACTACGCGGGCCCGGCCACCCCGGAAATTACTGATACAATTGTGGCAAATATTGCTGGTGCTTCTGATGCCCCAGCCAAAGGCAGCCACAACGATAAAATCTCCACTTTTGACCCGAAACCCGAATATCTGAAGTTTCTTTATACTTTGATCGATGTGGAGCGGATTCGCTCTGCTAAGTTGAAGGTGAAGTACGACGCTCTCTACTCGACTTCTCGCGGCTATCTCGACGGCGTTTTGGAACACTGCGGCTGCGAGGTCGAAAGTTTTCATACCTACCGCGACGTGCTGTTTGGTGGCGGAATGCCGGAACCCAAGGGCGAACAGTTAGTCGAGTTGGTGGAAGCTGTTAAGAAGGATTCGGCGGATTTGGGTTTAGCTACCGATGGCGACAGCGATCGCTTTGGTATTGTTGACGAGTTGGGTAATGTCTTGACTCCAAATACTGTACTATTGCTGTTGGCGCGTCACTTGGTTAAGAATAAAGGATTGACTGGGGCGATCGTCCGTACAGTCGCAACTACCCACTTGCTGGACAATTTGGCCGCCAAGTACGGTTTAACAATCTACGAAACCGCAGTCGGTTTTAAATACATCGGCGAAAAAATGCGGGAAACTGCGGTGCTCATCGGTGGCGAAGAATCTGGCGGTTTGAGCGTTTTGGGTCACATTCCCGAAAAAGACGGGATTTTGGCTGATATGCTAGTTGCTGAGGCGATCGCCTATGAAGGCAAACCGCTTTCTCAGCTAGTCGAAGAAGCCATTAAAGAAGCCGACGGCCCCCTGTACAACAAACGTTTGGACTTGCACCTAGAAGAAGCCCACAAAGCAGCCGTTTTGGAATCTTTTACCAAGAATCCCCCCACAGAAGTAGCAGGTATCGGCGTTAAGGAAATCGGCCGCAAAGACGGAATTAAACTTTATCTTGAAGACGGTGGCTGGGTACTGCTGCGGCCTTCGGGAACCGAACCCTTGATGCGCGTTTACATGGAAACCAATTCTGTGGAAAAAGAAAGCCAAGTTGCCCAACACATGGAAAAGGTAATTTCCCAGTTAGAACCTGTTTAAATTTCTACCTATTCCAACGGGGGTTTTTCCCCTAGCGCTTGGGATTGTGAGGTGCGCTTGGCGCACCTTACGTATTTTTGATAACTGCTGGGTCAGTTATATATTTGCAATACACTTGGATTGGTTTAAGTTTGGGAAGTGTCAATTTGTTTATGTTTGTTTAATTTTTAATTAATTAAAAAAATCCTCTCTTTTTCCGCATCTACTTGACTTTTCCCCTAATTGTATTGTAGAGTATTATATAATGGGATGTTTGCAAAAATAAAAATTTTACACGTATTTAAATTATAAAACAAGTATACAATTTAAATTATTAGCCTGTCAATCGGTTTATGAAAACAATTCCTCTGCTCGCCATTAGTTTTTTAGTAGCAATTTTAGTAAGCGCGATCGGCATTATTTCAGTGCAGAATGCTGCCCCCGTATCCTTAAACTTTATCTTTTTTCAATCGATACAAATGCCCGTAGGAGTAGTATTGGCAATGAGCCTGAGTGCAGGACTTATCGGAGGTGCGCTACTGCAACCGCTGTGGAACCTTTCAGATTCCCAAAACTCGCGTCCTAAATTTCAGGCAAATCCAGAAGAATCCGACACCGTACAATATTAAATAGATTTGATCCCTTAAGCTGTTGTGCATTTAAAACGCATATTGTATTATACAATATAACCATATTTATGAAAAGTCAATGCCGAGTAAAA